>NZ_AKJR01000209.1:0-3342 GCF_000282235.1 Pseudomonas sp. GM24
CAAAAGATCGCAGCCTTCGGCAGCTCCTACAGGGCGCACGCAAATCCAATGTAGGAGCTGCCGAAAGCTGCGATCTTTTGATCTTTTATAGACCGGTGCAGGCGCTGGCGCCATAAACCCACCGTGCTAGAATGCCGCCCGCATTTGCTGGCCATTTGTACGGCTTGTCATAAAAAGCTGATAGGCACACGAAGGGCCTTGCGCAAGTTTTGCCAAGGACCTGAACCGAAAACGGAACGCTGCGCACCAGGATTTATGAGACTCAAGCCTTTTCCTACATTCTTTGCCCTGTTTTGCCTGCCCGGCCTCGCCGCCGCGGGGGAAAAAACCGTGTACGGCCTCAACGAATACGCTTCGCTTGACGGCATCAATCTGGAAGTCGCGGCGAAACTCGACACCGGGGCGAAAACCGCCTCGCTGAGTGCCCGCGACATCAAACGCTTTAAACGCAACGGTGAGTCCTGGGTGCGCTTCTACCTGGCCATCGACGCCGCGCATTCGCACCCGATCGAACGGCCGCTGGCGCGGGTCAGCAAGATCAAGCGCCGCGCCGGCGACTACGACCCGGAAGAAGGCAAGAAGTACACCGCCCGTCCGGTGATCGAGCTGGATATCTGCATGGGATCAGCGCTGCGCAGCATCGAAGTGAACCTGACCGACCGAAGTGCGTTCCAATACCCGCTTTTGATTGGCTCCGAGGCGCTGAAACGCTTCGACGCGCTGGTCGACCCCAGTCTTAAATACGCTGCCGGCAAACCCGCCTGCACCATCGCCGCTCATACCGCCGAGTAATTTCCATGCGTTCTCTAACCTTCCACCTGAAAATCCTGATCACCATTCTGGTGCTCCTGGGCGTTTCGGTTACGGCCTATCAGATTTTCGTGCTCGGCATCCCGGTGACCGAAGATGCGACCGACGACTTGTGGAACATCGACGCCAAGGTCGAATTCGTCGCCAGCACCAAGGATCCGGTGAAGATCCAGATGTTCGTGCCGCCGTTGAGCCGCGATTACGTCAGCCTCAACGAGAGTTTTATCTCCAATAACTACGGCGTCGCCGTGAACCGCGTCGACGGCAACCGCAAGGTCACCTGGTCGGCGCGCCGGGCCAAAGGGAATCAGACGCTTTATTACCGTCTGGTGCTGACCAAGCGTTACACCGCGGAAAAATCCAAGATCAAAGGCCCGACCTTCCGCGACAGCATGGTCATCGAAGGCCCGGAGAAAATCGCCGCCGAAGCACTGCTCGCGCCGATCCGCCAGCATTCCGCCGACGTCGAAACGTTTATTGGCGAGGCGATCAAACGCGTCAACAACGTTAACGACGACAACGTGAAACTGCTGCTGGCCGGCGATCCGTCGACGCCGCACAAAGCCAAAATCGTTGAACTGCTGCTGTCCATCGCCCACGTGCCGGTGGAAAAAGTCCACACCATCCGCCTCGTCGCCGACCAGCCGCAAACGCCTGAACTGTGGCTGCGCAGCTTCAACGGCAACGACTGGCTGTACTTCAATCCGGAAACCGGCGAACAAGGCCTGCCGACCGACCGTCTGCTGTGGTGGACCGGCGATGAGAACCTGATCACCGTCGACGGCGGCAAGAAGGCCAACGTGACCTTCAGCCTGAATAACAGCGAGATGAACGCGATTCGTCTGGCCAAGCTGACCGACGAAAACACCGACGCCAACTTCCTCGAATACTCGCTGTACGGCTTGCCGCTGCAGACCCAGCAGACGTTCATGATCATGGTGATGATCCCGATCGGCGTGCTGGTGATCCTGATCCTGCGCAACCTGATCGGCCTGCAGACCCTCGGCACGTTTACCCCGGTGCTGATCGCCCTCGCCTTTCGTGAAACGCAGCTGGGCTTCGGCATTCTGCTGTTTACCGTGATCACGGCGTTGGGTCTGTCGCTACGTTCGTACCTGGAACACCTGAAGCTGCAAATGCTGCCGCGACTCTCGGTGGTGCTGACCTTTGTCGTGGTGTTGATCGCGGCGATCAGCCTGTTCAGCCATAAGCTCGGGCTGGAACGCGGTCTGTCGGTGGCGCTGTTCCCGATGGTGATTCTGACCATGACCATCGAACGCCTGTCGATCACTTGGGAAGAGCGCGGTGCCAGCCATGCGATGAAAGTCGCGATTGGTACGCTGTTCGCCGCGTCTCTGGCGCACCTGATCATGACCGTGCCTGAGTTGGTGTACTTCGTGTTCACCTTCCCGGCGATCCTGCTGATTCTGGTTGGCTTCATGCTGGCGATGGGTCGTTATCGCGGCTACCGCCTGACCGAACTGGTGCGTTTCAAGGCTTTCCTGAAGAAGGCTGACGCCTGATGTTCGGTTTCTGGAAGACCTGGAAGGCCCTCGAGGCGCGGGGCATCATGGGCATCAATCGGCGTAACGCCGACTACGTGCTCAAGTACAACAAGCGCAGCCTGTACCCGATCGTCGATGACAAGATCATCACCAAGGAGCGCGCCATCGCGGCCGGCATTCACGTGCCAGAGCTGTATGGCGTGATTTCCACCGAAAAGGAAATCGACAAGCTCGGCGAGATCATCGGCGGGCGCAGCGACTTCGTGATCAAACCGGCCCAAGGCGCTGGCGGTGACGGCATCATTGTCATCGCCGACCGTTTCGAAGGTCGCTATCGCACGGTATCGGGCAAAATCCTCGCCCACGAAGAGCTTGAGCATCACATCTCGAGCATCCTCACTGGCCTGTATTCGCTGGGCGGCCATCGTGACCGGGCGCTGATCGAATACCGCGTGACCCCGGATCAGATCTTCAAAAGCATCAGCTACGAAGGTGTGCCGGACATCCGCATCATCGTGCTGATGGGTTATCCGGTGATGGCGATGCTGCGCCTGCCGACCCGGCAGTCGGGCGGCAAGGCCAACCTGCACCAGGGCGCGATTGGCGTGGGTGTCGATCTGGCGACCGGTTTGACCCTGCGCGGCACCTGGCTGAACAACATCATCACCAAACACCCCGACACCACCAACGCGGTGGACGGCGTGCAACTGCCCTACTGGGACGGTTTCATGAAACTCGCCGCGGGCTGTTATGAGCTGTGCGGGTTGGGCTATATCGGCGTGGACATGGTGCTCGATCAGGAGAAAGGTCCGCTGATTCTGGAGCTCAATGCGCGGCCGGGGCTGAATATCCAGATCGCCAATGACTGTGGGCTGACGTTGCGCACGCACGCGGTTGAAGCGCGTCTGGAAGAGCTGAAGGCGCGTGGGGTGACGGAGACGGTTGAAGAGCGGGTGGCGTTTACCCAGGAAATGTTTGGGCATATTCCTGCTGTCGAGGGCTAAAAGCTGAAGAGCCCCTCACCCTA
>NZ_AKJR01000210.1:0-13944 GCF_000282235.1 Pseudomonas sp. GM24
TTCGGCGTTTGGAAAAGGTGACTCGCTGTAAGAGCGAAACCGCCAGCGGCAACACCCGCAGCAACGGATATGCCCCCCCCCAATCCCAAACCCCCAAACACAAAAAAAGGCGCGATCCTCTCGAATCGCGCCTTTCTCATGTCCCGCTATCTATCAGCTACCCAGCGCCTTCGAAGCCAGCCAGAACAACCCAGCGGACAGCGCCACAGTCGCCGGCAAGGTCAACACCCAAGCCAACAGAATGGTGCGAACCGTGCCACCCTGCAGGCCGCTCTTGTTGGCGACCATGGTGCCCGCCACGCCCGAAGACAGCACGTGAGTGGTCGACACCGGCAGGCTGAAGATGTTGGCCATGCCGATCAAACTGGCAGTAGTGATCTGCGCGGACATGCCCTGGGAATAGGTCATGCCCTGCTTGCCGATCTTCTCGCCGATGGTCAGCACCACGCGTTTCCAGCCAACCATGGTGCCCAGGCCCAAGGCCAGTGCAACCGCCAGAATCACCCAGAACGGCGCGTATTCAGTGGTGGTGGTCAGGTCTTTGCGCAGCTTGTCGAGGTCAGCCTTTTCACGGGCTTCCAGGCCAGGCAGTTTGCCAACCTTCTTCGCGGTGTCGTCCAGGCAGAGCAGGTAGCGACGTACTTCGATACGGCTTTCCGACGACAGCGAGTGGTAGTCCGCTACGCCTTTAAGCGTGTGCAGCAGGGCGCTGATGGTCGGTTCGGTCTGCTGCGGGTTGCAGCGGAATTTCTCCGGCAGGTCGCCTTCTACGCTCTTGCCCAAGGCCAGGAATTCACCCAGCGAATCGGCGTTGCGCTGGTAGAACTGGCTCAGGTGCAGGGTCGCGTCGCGAGTGCGTTCGATCTGATACGTGGTGCTGTTCAGGTCGAGAACGAACTGCGCCGGGACGATACCGATCAGCACCAGCATGATCAGGCCGATGCCTTTCTGGCCATCGTTGGAGCCGTGCACGAAGCTCACGGCCATCGCCGAGATCACCAGGACCAGACGGTTCCAGAACGGTGGATGCTTCTTGTCGTCGATCTTGCGGCGCTGTTCCGGTGTCTTGTGCATCTTCGACAGCGGACGCCACCATTTCAGGCCGATCAGAATCAGCGCGGCGATCAGGAAGCCGGCCATTGGCGAGAACACCAGCGAGGCGCCAATGTCGATCGCTTTCTGCCAGTTCACGCCGTCGGCCAACGGAATGTCGTTGATCAGGGCGTTGGCCAGGCCGACACCGAGGATCGAGCCGATCAAGGTGTGCGAGCTGGAAGCCGGGATACCGAAGTACCAGGTGCCCAGGTTCCAGGCGATTGCCGCGGCGAGCAACGAGAACACCATCGCCAGGCCATGGCCGGTGTTCACATTGATCAGCAGTTCAACCGGCAGCAAATGGACAATGGCATACGCCACGCCAACGCCGCCCAGCAGCACGCCGAGGAAATTGAACACACCGGAAAAGAACACCGCCAGGTGGGGCGGCATGGCTTTGGTGTAGATAACAGTGGCTACCGCGTTAGCGGTGTCATGAAATCCATTGATGAACTCGAAGGCGAGGACAAACGTCAGGGCGAGCAAGAGGCTCACAAGCACCCAAGCATCCAGTCCGCTGAATAAATCGATCATGAAGGTTTTCTGACCCGGTCGTAAGGGGGCGCGATTATGCCAGAAAAGACTGGAAATCGATCCCCTACCTGCTCATCGGTTACACACTTCTTCGATTTAATTTGTTGCAGCGCATGAAAACCCAGCGCAGCACAGGGTTTTTCAAGTCATTGATTTATATAGTAAAAGGCTCATTTCGCAGGCGATTTCATCGTCGCGGAGAGGTCTCGAACGCTTGTCTGAAATATCTGTGAAACCTGTAGGACGCCCGTCCTCAGTCTGCCAGATCGGATGATGGCCGCTGCCCGCGGGTAGCGGGCGCGCAAGGCATCGTCGTTCCACCGCGCTTGTAACCGGTGTGGACGTAAAACCTTCAACGATCGAAAAACTGTGGCTCAAGGCTCTTCGGCTTTGAGTTCCTTTTCGATCTTTTCGATTTCTTGCTTGAAGACCTGATCCTGAACGGTCGGGCGTTTACGCCACGCTTTGCGTTCCGGTTCGGGCTGAGCGGCGTAGGTGGTGACTTCCCCGCCGTAAACTTCCTTGTAACGTTGTTCCTGGCGCTCAAGTTCCGCGCGCAGTTCGTCTTTCGTCACAGTGCTACCTGTATGAGTTGAGTTAAGTGTCTGGTGAAACGCACTGCAACGAATCGATTGAACGAAGCCACCGAGCATCCAGCACCTGAACAGGCATTGGTGTAATCGGTGGGGCGATCAAGACTTCCGTGTTACAGGCGGCTACGGCACCAGATAAAAACTGACGCAGCATCAGTTTCCTGTTTCAGCGAGCGCAGGCGTTGCATGAGTGATGCGCGTCAGGCGCTGGCCGGGCTGTTGGCGATGGACATCGCCGCAGCGGGTGACGACCTCTGCGTTTAAAAACGAGGTGCCACTGAGGTGCATTATAGCGGTCGATTCAGGAATGACTATCTTTGCCAAGTTAAAAACGGTTCTGAATGTGTGATTGTTTTGTGACTCGCAACTTTTCTCGCTAGTTGAAGTGCAGACGCCCACTATTTAGCGAGCGATCTGTTTTTGGCGCCATTTAGTCGAACAACTAAGGCCGTGATTCAGATAAAAGCCAAAGTTCAGCCGAACCCTTGGAGCGTTGACGCGAGCCGCATGGCTGATTGCGATTATCGGCCCGCGGTTCGATAATCGCCCAATCTTGCAGGTCCGACGCTTGTGCATTTGTTGGCGAGCCGCTTGTATAGCCCATTGATCCGTGCCGGATAAAAGGACAAGAAATGAACGATCAAATGCGCAACTCTTTCACCTCCGTGGCGCCGCCGATCGTCGCCTCGCCGGCCAAACGCATCCAGGCGTTGACCGGTGATCCGGACTTCATGACCTCGCTGGCCCGGGGCTTGGCGGTGGTGCAGGCGTTTCAGGAGCGCAAGCGTCATCTGACCATCGCCCAAATCAGTCACCGCACGGAAATTCCTCGCGCCGCCGTGCGCCGGTGTCTGCATACGCTGATCAAACTCGGCTACGCCACCACCGACGGGCGCACCTATTCGTTGCTGCCCAAAGTGCTGACCCTCGGCCACGCGTATCTGTCGTCGACGCCGTTGGCGGTGTCCGCCCAGCCCTACCTCGACCGCATGAGCGAGCAACTGCACGAAGCCTGCAACATGGCCACGCTTGAAGGCGACGACATTCTCTACATCGCGCGTTCGGCGACCACCCAACGGCTGATATCGGTGGATCTGTCGGTGGGCGGTCGGTTGCCGGCGTATTGCACATCGATGGGCCGGATTCTGCTGGCGGCCCTCGACGATACGTCGTTGCGTGAGTACCTCGATCACGCCGAACTGGTCGCCAAGACCAGTCGCACGATCCATACCCCTGATGCGTTGCTCGAATGTCTGCAGGAAGTGCGGCAGCAAGGCTGGTGCATTGTCGATCAGGAACTGGAACAAGGCCTGCGTTCGATTGCCGTGCCGGTCTACGATGCCTCGGGCCAAGTGGTGGCGGCGCTCAACGTCAGTACCCACGCCGGTCGCGTCAGTCGGACCGAGCTGGAGCAGCGCTTCCTGCCGGGCTTGCTCAGTGCCAGTCGCGACCTCAGCGCACAGCTGTTCGCCTGATGAAGCTGTTCGATAAACGCACAGTGTTGCGTTTATCGAATTGACGCTAAAACCCTCGGATCATTAATGTCGCGGCAGCGTCATCCGGCGCTGATGTGAATGAGCCCGCCGGACTGTCGACTCCCATAATAATGACAAGAGGCAACTCACCATGCGCACGCTCTCCGACTGTCTCCGCTCCACCCGCTGTTGCCGGGTTTCCCGCAACGCCTGATCCAGACCTTCTATTCTTGTGACCGTGCCGCTCTCTGGCCGGCCGCCGTTCGACTGCGTTTTTTGCGTGGAATAAAAATAATGAACCAGCCTCAGTCCGCTGTAGGTAACTGCCTCGACGTGCAGACCTTCATCAATGCCCAACCGATCTCGCGCTATCAGTGGCGGGTGGTGATCTTGTGTTTCCTGATTGTCTTTCTCGATGGCCTCGACACCGCCGCGATGGGCTTCATTGCCCCGGCGCTGTCGCAGGACTGGGGCATCGACCGCGCCAGTCTTGGCCCGGTGATGAGTGCGGCGTTGATCGGTATGGTCTTCGGCGCACTGGGTTCCGGTCCATTGGCTGACCGCTTCGGGCGAAAAGTCGTACTGGTGGGCGCTGTGGTTCTGTTCGGCGCCTTCAGCCTTGCTTCGGCGTACAGCACCAACGTCGAACAACTGTTGGTGTTGCGCTTCCTCACCGGTCTGGGTCTGGGCGCCGGCATGCCCAACGCCACCACGCTGCTCTCGGAATACACCCCGGAGCGCAAGAAATCGCTGCTGGTGACCAGCATGTTCTGCGGTTTCAACCTCGGTATGGCCGGTGGCGGGTTTATTTCCGCCAAGCTGATCCCCGCGTTCGGCTGGCACAGCCTGCTGCTGATCGGCGGGATCTTGCCGCTGATCCTCGCCGTGGTGCTGCTGTTCTGGCTGCCGGAATCGGCGCGCTACCTTGTAGTCCGCAATCGTGGCACTGACAAAATCCGCAAAACCCTGGCGCCGATTGATCCGCTCACTGTGGCCCAGGCTTCCAGCTTCAGCGTGCCGGAACAGAAAACCGTCAAGGCGCGAAACGTGTTCGCGGTGATTTTCTCCGGTACTTACAGCACTGGCACCTTGCTGCTGTGGCTGACCTATTTCATGGGCCTGGTGATCGTTTACCTGCTGACCAGTTGGCTGCCGACGCTGATGCGTGACAGTGGCGCGAGCATGGAACAAGCCGCGTTTATCGGTGCGTTGTTCCAGTTTGGTGGGGTGTTGAGTGCGGTGGCGGTGGGCTGGGCAATGGACCGCTTCAATCCGCACAAGGTCATCGGCACGTTCTACCTGCTGGCCGGGGTGTTTGCCTACGCGGTGGGGCAGAGCCTGGGCAATATCACGTTGCTGGCGACGTTGGTGCTGGTGGCGGGGATGTGCGTGAACGGTGCGCAGTCGGCGATGCCGTCACTGGCGGCGCGGTTTTATCCGACCCAAGGGCGGGCGACCGGGGTCTCGTGGATGCTGGGGATTGGCCGCTTTGGCGCGATTCTCGGGGCGTGGATGGGCGCGACGTTGTTGGGCCTGGGCTGGAATTTCGAGCAGGTGCTGACGGCGTTGGTGATTCCGGCGGCGTTGGCCACCACGGCGGTGCTGATCAAAGGCATGGTCAGTCATGCGGATGCGACCTGATATTTCGATGTAAAGCGAAAAGATCGCAGCCTTCGGCAGCTCCTACATGTGAACGCGTAACCCTGTAGGAGCTGCCGAAGGCTGCGATCTTTTGCAGGCAACACGAACCGATAGGTTGACAACAATCCGTTCGATAAACGAACACTCAGTCGATTATCGGATTGTTTGGTGATTTTCCCAGGCTTAATCTTCAGTCACTCCGGCGCTGAACCTCGCGCCTTTTTATCACTGGCGATTCATTACAAAAACAGGAGCCCGCTCCATGGCTGAGATCCTTTCGCTGCACGACGCGGTGAAGCAATTCGTCAACGACGGTGACACCGTCGCACTCGAAGGCTTCACTCACCTGATCCCTACAGCAGCGGGTCATGAAATCATTCGTCAGGGCAAGAAAGATCTGACGCTGGTGCGGATGACGCCTGACCTGATCTACGACCAACTGATCGGTGCCGGTTGTGCCCGCAAATTGATTTTCTCCTGGGGCGGCAACCCTGGCGTGGGTTCGCTGCACCGTCTGCGTGATGCGGTCGAGAAGCAATGGCCGCACGCTCTCGAAATCGAAGAGCACAGCCACGCCGACCTGGCCAATGCCTACGTCGCCGGCGCCTCCGGCCTACCGTTCGCGGTGCTGCGAGCCTACGCCGGTTCCGACCTGCCAAAGGTCAATCCGCTGATCAAAACCGTGACCTGCCCGTTCACCGGTGAAGTGTTGGCGGCGGTGCCGTCGGTGCGTCCGGACGTGACCGTGATCCACGCACAGAAAGCCGACCGCCAGGGCAACGTGTTGCTGTGGGGCATTCTTGGTGTGCAGAAAGAAGCCGCACTGGCCGCCAAGCGCTGCATCGTCACGGTTGAAGAAATCGTCGATGACCTCAACGCGCCGATGAACTCTTGTGTATTGCCGACCTGGGCCTTGAGCGCGGTCTGCCATGTTCCCGGCGGCGCACATCCTTCCTACGCCCACGGTTACAACGAGCGCGACAATCGTTTCTATCAGGCGTGGGATCCGATCGCCCGAGACCGTGAGACGTTTACTGCGTGGATCAACGAATACATCCATGGCTGCGCTGACTTCAGCGCGTTCCAGGCCAAGTTGGCCGCTGCTTCGGAGGCCAAATAATGACTTACACCACCAATGAAATGATGACCGTCGCCGCGGCCCGTCGCCTGAAGAACGGCTCGGTGTGCTTCGTCGGCATCGGCCTGCCGTCGAAAGCCGCCAACCTTGCGCGCCTGACTTCTTCGCCGGACGTGGTGCTGATCTACGAATCGGGTCCGATTGGCGCCAAGCCAAGTGTGCTGCCGCTGTCGATCGGTGACGGCGAACTCGCTGAAACCGCTGACACCGTCGTACCGACCGGTGAGATTTTTCGCTACTGGTTGCAGGGCGGGCGCATCGACGTCGGTTTTCTCGGCGCCGCGCAGGTCGACCGTTTCGGCAACATCAACACCACCGTGGTCGGCGATTACTTCTCGCCGAAAGTGCGTCTGCCAGGTGCCGGTGGCGCGCCGGAAATTGCCGGTTCGGCGAAAAGCGTGTTGATCATCCTTAAACAGTCGGCGCGTTCGTTCGTCGACAAACTCGATTTCATCACCTCGGTCGGTCACGGCGAGGGCGGTGATTCGCGCAAACGTCTGGGCCTGCCGGGCGCCGGTCCGGTCGGGATCATCACCGACCTGTGCATCATGGAGCCGGAAGAGGGCACCCACGAATTTGTGGTCACCGCACTGCATCCGGGCGTAACCCGCGAGCAAGTGGTCGCGGCCACCGGTTGGGCGGTTCGTTTTGCTGACAACGTCGAAACCACCGCTGAACCGACCGACGTCGAACTGACGGCGCTGCGCGATCTCGAAGCGCGCACGGCCGCCGCCCACGGCCAGGCACCGGGAGAAGCATGATGCGTGAGGTTTATATCTGCGATGCGATTCGCACCCCGATTGGCCGGTTCGGCGGCGGTTTGTCTGCCGTTCGCGCCGACGACCTGGCCGCTGTGCCGATCAAGGCCCTGATGGAACGCAATCCGTCGGTGGACTGGAGCGCCATCGACGAAGTGTTCCTCGGTTGCGCCAACCAGGCCGGCGAAGACAACCGCAACGTCGCGCGCATGGCGCTGCTGTTGGCAGGCCTGCCGGACAGCGTGCCGGGCGTGACCCTCAATCGTCTTTGCGCTTCGGGCATGGATGCGATCGGCACGGCATTCCGTGCCATCGCCAGCGGCGAGATGGAGCTGGCGATTGCCGGCGGTGTCGAGTCGATGTCCCGCGCGCCGTTTGTGATGGGCAAGGCTGACGCAGCGTTTTCGCGCAACATGAAGCTGGAAGACACCACCATCGGCTGGCGTTTCATCAACCCGTTGATGAAGGCGCAGTACGGCGTCGACGCGATGCCACAGACCGCCGATAACGTCGCCGACGACTATAAAGTCTCGCGCGCCGATCAAGACGCTTTTGCCCTGCGCAGCCAGCAACGTACCGCCGCTGCGCAGGCTGCTGGCTACTTCGCTGAAGAAATCGTCGAAGTGCGGATTGCCCACAAAAAGGGCGAAACCGTGGTTAGCCAGGATGAACATCCTCGCGCCGACACGACCCTCGCAGCGCTGACCAAGCTGAAACCGGTCAACGGCCCGGACAAAACCGTCACCGCCGGCAATGCCTCCGGCGTTAACGACGGTGCCGCCGCGCTGATTCTGGCTTCCGCCGAAGCCGTAAAAAAACATGGCCTGACCGCCCGCGCCAAAGTGCTCGGCATGGCTAGTGCTGGTGTCGCCCCTCGGGTGATGGGCATCGGCCCGGTGCCAGCGGTGCGCAAATTGATCGAGCGCCTCGGTGTCGCGGTCAGCGATTTCGACGTGATCGAACTCAACGAAGCGTTTGCCAGCCAAGGTTTGGCGGTACTGCGTGAACTGGGTCTGGCGGATGACGCCGCGCAGGTCAATCCGAATGGCGGCGCGATCGCCCTCGGTCATCCGTTGGGCATGAGCGGTGCGCGTCTGGTGCTGACCGCGCTGCATCAGCTTGAAAAGATTCAAGGCAAGAAAGGTCTGGCGACCATGTGCGTCGGTGTCGGCCAAGGTCTGGCCCTGGCCATCGAACGCGTCTGACGCAAGCCGTGACGAAAAAGAACAGAGGAAAGCGACATGTCTGACAAGCCTGGTTACCGTCGTCCGCAGGAAGGCACTCAGCCTGAGTACCTGCACCCGACGTATCAATCCACCAACCTGCGCTCGCCGTCGAAGCCGTTGGTGTTTCTGCCGCACTCGCTGTCGGAAATCACCGGCCCGACCATCGGCGCCGAGCACGTGGGCGACACCGATAATGACCTGACCGCGCAGCACGAAGGCGAGCCGCAGGGCGAACGCATCATCATTCACGGCCGCGTGCTCGATGAAAATGGTCTGCCGGTGCCGGGAATTCTGGTGGAGATCTGGCAGGCCAACGCCGCCGGCCGCTACAACCACAAACGCGACCTGCACGACGCGCCGCTGGACCCGAATTTCACCGGCACCGGCCGCACCGTCACCGACGCCGACGGCTGGTATCAATTCCAGACCATCAAACCCGGCGCCTACCCGTGGGGCAACCACCACAACGCCTGGCGCCCGGCGCACATCCACTTTTCGCTGTTCGGGCCGAGCATCCTCACCCGTCTGGTCACGCAAATGTATTTCCCGGGCGATCCGCTGCTGGCCTACGACCCGATCTACAACTGCGTGCCGGATACTTCGGCCAAGGAACGCCTGATCGCCAGTTTCGATCTGGAAAAAACCATTCCGTCCTACGCCCTCGGTTATCGCTGGGACATCGTGCTGCGCGGGCGTGAAGCCACGCCGATGGAGAAATAAGATGACGCTGACTGCGACCACGTCCCACACCGTCGGGCCGTACTACCACATCGGTCTGACCTGGCTGAACCGTGAAGACCTCACCGTCGAACAGACTCTGGGCGAACGCGTTGCGATCACCGGGCAAGTGGTGGATGGCAACGGCGATGTCGTCAACGACGCCATGCTCGAAGTCTGGCAGGCCAACGCCGCCGGCAAGTACGACCACCCGGAAGACGAGCAGGACAAACCGCTCGATCCGCACTTTGAAGGTTTTGGCCGGGTGCCGGTGGATGCGGAAGGGCGCTTCCGCTTCACCACGATCAAACCGGGCACGGTTGAAGGCCTGAAGGGCTCGACCCAGGCGCCGCATCTGGTGGTGCTGGTGTTTGCCCGTGGCCTGGTGAAGCACTTGCTGACGCGGATCTACTTTGAGGGCGAGCCGGCCAACGTTGATGATCCGTTGCTCGAATGTGTGCCGGCTGAACGTCGCACGACCTTGCTGGCGAAAAAGGATGCGTCGGGCGTTTACGAGTGGAATGTGATTCTGCAGGGCACTGATGCCGAAACCGTGTTCTTCGATTACTGATCGCTGACAACTGATCGTTCCCACGCTCTGCGTGGGAATGCCGCCATGGACGCTCCGCGTCCACTGTGACGCGGAGCGTCACCGAATGCGTTACCACGCGGAGCGTGGGAACGATCGATATAGGATGTGGAACGGGACTGTTGCAAAGTATGTCTAGACTCTCACTGTCCCTATCGAGTGAAAAACAATGACAACCACCACCTCCCATTACACCGGCGAAGAGCGCAGCAAGCGCATCTTTGCCATTGTCGGCGCCTCGTCCGGCAACCTCGTCGAATGGTTCGACTTCTACGTCTACGCCTTCTGCGCGATCTATTTCGCCCCGGCGTTTTTCCCCTCCGACAACCCGACGGTGCAACTGGTCAACACCGCTGGCGTGTTCGCTGCCGGCTTCCTGATGCGCCCGATTGGTGGCTGGATTTTTGGCCGGGTCGCCGACAAGCACGGGCGCAAGAATTCGATGCTCATCTCGATTCTGATGATGTGCTTCGGCTCGTTGCTGATCGCCTGCCTGCCGACCTATAAAGACATCGGCGTCTGGGCGCCGGTCCTGCTGTTGTTCGCACGTTTGCTGCAAGGCCTGTCGGTCGGCGGCGAGTACGGCACCACCGCCACCTACATGAGCGAAGTCGCCCTCAAGGGCCAGCGCGGATTTTTCGCCTCGTTCCAGTACGTGACGTTGATTGGCGGCCAATTGCTGGCCGTGTCGCTGGTGGTGGTTCTGCAGCAATTCCTCACCGAAGAAGACCTGCGTGCCTACGGCTGGCGGATTCCGTTTGTGGTCGGTGCGGTGGCGGCATTGATTTCGCTGTTTCTGCGTCGCAGTCTGAAAGAAACCACCAACAAGGAAACCCGCGAACACAAGGACGCCGGCAGCATTGCCGCGCTGTTCCGCGATCACAAAGCTGCGTTCATCACCGTGCTCGGCTACACCGCCGGTGGCTCGCTGATTTTCTACACCTTCACCACCTACATGCAGAAATATCTGGTGAACACCGCCGGCATGCACGCCAAGACCGCCAGCTACATCATGACCGGCGCGCTGTTCCTGTATATGTGCATGCAGCCGCTGTTCGGCATGCTCGCCGACAAGATCGGTCGACGTAATTCGATGCTCTGGTTCGGCGCACTCGGTACGCTGTTTACTGTGCCGATTCTGTTGAGCCTGAAAAGCGTCAGCAGCCCGTTCCTCGCGTTTGTGCTGATCACCGTAGCGCTGGCGATTGTCAGTTTCTACACCTCGATCAGCGGCCTGGTTAAAGCCGAAATGTTTCCGCCGGAAGTCCGCGCCCTCGGCGTCGGTCTGGCTTACGCGGTGGCGAATGCGATCTTCGGCGGTTCGGCGGAATTCGTCGCCCTGAGCCTGAAGAACATCGGCATGGAAAACTCCTTCTACTGGTACGTGACGGCGATGATGGCGATCGCCTTCCTGTTCAGTCTGCGCCTGCCGAAACAGGCGGCGTATTTGCACCACGATCTCTAACCCGAAGTGCGCGGGCTGTCATGGCCCGCGCCGGCAAGGACTGTTTATGACTCAGCGACCGGGCAATCAATTGTTCGATGCCTACTTCACTGCCCGCGATATGCGTGAAGTGTTCTGCGATCAGGGCCGCGTGCAGGCGATGCTCGATTTTGAAGCGGCGCTGGCCCGGGCCGAGGCGCGGGTTGGTTTGATTCCTTCCTCTGCGGTGGCACCGATTGCGACGGCTTGCAGTGCCGGTCTGTATGATTTCGCGGCACTGGGCGAGGCGATTGCCACAGCCGGCAATTCGGCGATTCCGCTGGTCAAGGCGTTGGGTAAACAGATTGCCGCGACCGATGCACAAGCCGAGCGTTATGTGCATTTGGGTGCGACCAGTCAGGACGTGATGGATTCCGGGCTGGTGCTGCAATTGCGGCAGGCGCTGGCACTGATTGAAAGCGATCTGGCGCAATTGGCCGATTCCCTCGCGGTTCAGGCGCAACGTCATGCCTCGACGCCGCTTGCCGGACGCACCTGGCTGCAACACGCGACGCCGGTAACCCTCGGCATGAAAATCGCCGGATGGTTAGGCGCTGTCACTCGCAGTCGTCAGCGCCTGCGCGAACTCAAACCGCGTTTGCTAGTGCTGCAATTCGGTGGTGCATCCGGGACCCTCGCCGCGTTGGGCGAACAGGCCTTGCCGATTGCCCAAGCGTTGGCCGAAGAACTGCAACTGACCTTGCCCGAACAACCGTGGCACACCCAGCGTGATCGCGTGGTCGAGTTCGGCGCAGTGCTCGGTTTGATCGCCGGCAGCCTCGGCAAATTCGGCCGCGACATCAGCCTGTTGATGCAGACCGAAGCAGCAGAAGTGTTCGAGCCATCGGCACCGGGCAAGGGTGGCTCGTCGACCATGCCGCACAAGCGCAATCCAGTGGGTGCAGCGGTGTTGATTGGCGCAGCGACGCGCGTGCCCGGTCTGGTCTCGACGCTGTTCAGCGCGATGCCGCAGGAGCACGAACGCAGCCTCGGCCTGTGGCATGCCGAATGGGAAACCTTGCCGGAGATTTGCTGCCTCGTTTCGGGGTCGCTGCAACAGGCTCGGTTACTCGCCGATGGACTGGAAGTCGATGCCGAGCGCATGGGCCGAAACCTTGAATTGACGCAGGGGCTGGTGCTGGCCGAAGCCGTGAGCATCGTCCTTGCCCAGCGTGTTGGCCGCGACACCGCGCATCATCTGCTTGAGCAATGCTGCAAACGCGCGGTGGCCGAACAACGCCATTTGCGCGCCGTGCTCGGTGACGAACCGCAAGTCACCGCCGAGTTGAGCAGCGCTGAACTCGATCAACTTTTGAACCCCGCCCATTACCTCGGTCAGGCGCAAGTCTGGGTCGAGCGTGCGGTAGCCGAACACAACGCATTGTCTGTCTGAAAGGAGAGGGCTGTGGCTTTCGTTCAACTCGCCGATGGCGAACTGCACTATCAAATCGAGGGCCCGGTCGATGCACCGGTGCTGGTGTTGTCCAACTCGCTGGGCACTGATCTGCACATGTGGGACGCACAGATGCCGGCATTTACCGAGCATTTTCGCGTGCTGCGTTTCGATACCCGTGGCCATGGCCAATCGCTGGTGACGCCGGGGCCTTACAGCATCGAACAACTGGGTCATGACGTGCTCGGTCTGCTGGATGCGCTGCACATCGAGCGCGCGCATTTCTGCGGGCTGTCGATGGGCGGTCTGATCGGGCAGTGGCTGGGGATCAACGCTGGTCATCGTCTGCACAAGCTGATCGTCTGCAACACGGCGGCAAAAATCGGCGATCCGTCGGTGTGGAATCCACGCATCGAAACCGTGTTGCGTGACGGCGCGGCGGCGATGGTTGCCTTGCGTGATGCGTCGATTGCCCGCTGGTTTACACCGGACTTTTCGGCGGCGCATCCGGCGGCTGCCAAACAGATTACCGACATGCTCGCAGCGACTTCGCCTGAGGGTTATGCGGCCAACTGCGCGGCGGTGCGGGATGCCGATTTCCGCGAGCAACTGGCGTCGATCAACGTGCCGTTGCTGGTGATTGCCGGCACCGAAGACGCGGTGACGCCGCCGGCCGGTGGGCATTTCATTCAGGAGCATGTACGCGGTGCCCAGTACGCCGAGTTCTACGCGGCGCACCTGTCCAACGTGCAGGCTGGCGCGGATTTCAGTGATCGTGTGTTGGCGTTTCTAAACGCCTGATAAGGGGATTTTCGTGGACGAGAAACAACGTTACGACGAAGGCATGCAAGTGCGCCGCGCGGTGCTCGGTGATGCGCATGTCGATCGCAGCCTGACCACGCTGACCGAGTTCAACTCGGAGTTTCAGGAGATGATCACCCGCCACGCCTGGGGTGATATCTGGACGCGTCCGGGTTTGCCTCGGCACACGCGCAGCCTGATCACCATCGCCATGCTGATCGGCATGAACCGCGAAGGTGAGCTGAAACTTCACCTGCGTGCGGCGGCCAACAATGGCGTGAGCCGGGGCGAGATCAAGGAAGTGATCATGCAGAGCGCGATCTACTGCGGGATTCCGGCGGCGAATGCGACGTTTCATCTGGCTGAATCGGTTTGGGATGAGCTAGGAGTCGAATCCCGGGAGTGATGTTGCCTGAGCTGACGCCATCGCTGGCAAGCCAGCTCCCACAGGTTTTTCAGGTGTGCACAAAATCTGTGTTCGCTGAAAATCCCTGTGGGAGC
>NZ_AKJR01000211.1:0-9038 GCF_000282235.1 Pseudomonas sp. GM24
CCACTGCAAAGTTTTGAACAGCCCACAATCGGCTCCCTTCCCCCTCGCCCCCTTGGGGGAGAGGGCTGGGGTGAGGGGGATGGATCTAACTGACACACCGCAACATGCAGGCATCAGTGGCTCCGGTCAGGTTTCCTCCCGCGCCCGCCGCACCTGCACCAACAACGCCGGGGCAAAATGCAGCAACACCATCCGGCTCAAATGATGAGTCAGGATAAACACCACATTCAGCCCGCCACCAAACGCGACAATCGCAATCGTCTCAATCGCCCCCGGCATGTACGCCAGCCATAGCGACAGCGGATCACTGCCCAACCACCGCGCCGCGACTTCAGCAAACACCGCCGCCACCACGATCATCAAACCCACCGAGACCAACGCCGTGCGCCCGTGACGCCCCAGTTCCGCAACGCCAAGCCCCTGAAACCTTGAGCCGATCCGCACGCCGAGAATCAGCGCCGCCAGATTCAAACTCCAGTCCGGCATATGAAAACCGTGCAGCCATCCCGATTTCACGAACACGGCAGTGATAATGATCGCCGTGAGCATGGCGCCGGTACGCCGATCACCAGCAGCAAGCGTCCGAGCAGTACACTCAATGCGATCACCGAAAACGCGGTCAGTGCCATGCCTGTCGTTAGAGGATCACCATCGGCAACCGCCACCGCAGCGGCCTGGCCGGGAATCAGGAAACTCACCAGTACCGTGATCAGCAGCAAGCGCATCAGATGCACAATGATGACCTTGCTCGACGCTTTCTCCGACTCGAGTAAATCGAACACCGCTGCCAATGCGCCGGGATAAACCGCCAACAGCGCATCGGTACGGTTCCAGCCTGCGCCGCGCGTCAGCCACCATCCGGCCAACGCGATTTGCACCGTCAGGCAAATCAGCAACACACCAAGGCTAGGCAACATCGTCGAGGCCGTCTCGCTGTCCCACGCTTCGAACATCAGCCCGGTGGCGATACCCAGCGTGACCTGGATGTAGCCCAGTCCATAAGGCGTTGCCGGCGCGATACCGGTTTTGCTGGCAAACAATGCGGTGACGACAATTGAGCCTAACAACAAACCGTGGGGCACGCCTTCGAACTGCAACAGCGCGCCGAAACCGGCAGCAATCAACAAACAGAGAATGGATTTCATAGTCGCCTTCCTGGCTATCTACCTGACACACCACAACCCCTTCGGCAGCTCCTACAGGGAATGTATTCGTTTTCAGCCGCGCAACCGTCCAATCGCGCGACGGTATTTCTCGATCCGCTCCAAATCCTCCCAACTTGGCGAGGCAATTCGCGACAGGTCGCTGTTCTCCTCCAAGTCCGCCAGCTTCACCACCCGACCGATCGGGTTCTGTGCGGCGCGGTCGACGAAGTCTTCATAGGATTCGCCCGGCACTTTGGTCACGGATTCGATAGCGCTCAAAACGTCTTCGCTGAAGCCTTCTTTGCGCAGATCAACGAGGCTGATGCCGCAATCCTCAACCACGTCGTGCAGCACGGCGACGATGCGTTCTTCCAGCGTGCTCATGCGCAACATGACTTTCAGCGGATGCAGAATGTACGGCGCGCCGCCCTTGTCGACCTGCCCGGCGTGAGCCGTGGCGGCGATGGCGATAGCGCGTTCGAGGGTCTGGGTCATGGGAGTCTCCGTGGGTTAAACGCCGTAGCGGCCGCCGACGTGGATGTTGCGTTTGAGCCAGTTGCCGATGGCCTTAAGACGCCCGACTGGCTTCGCTGACCCGCAATGCCGCTGAAGGATCAGCGACACCAAACCAGCCTGATCGGCTTTTGGATGGGCATCGATCAACTCGGCAACCCACGCGCAATCAGCCTTATTCAAATGCTCACGCCACTCTCCCGGCCAGGCGTCCAGCTCATCCAGCGCCAACCATCGCGCACCGCCATGCTCCATATGCCCGCCGGACATCGACTGTTCGAAACAGAAAGGCGTGTCTGGCTTTGCAGGGTCAATGTGAAACAGATAGATGTCGTGGAATGGATGCTGCGAGGGGGGCGCGTTATTGCGGCTGCCGATTTCAATCATGGGCAATGTTCCAATCCTTGGGCGCTGAATGTTTCCGATTGTTTCGCAGTGTACGCGATAGGAGCAAATCAAAAACCCGATGGAACCTCCCTCCTCCGCACAATCTCGAAACTGTATCAGCGCCAAATCCTCGATCAGACACGGCGCCATTGGAGAGGAAAGCCCGATGAACATTCGATTCCTGCTTCTGATCGCCACCTTCGCCGTCATCCCCACCTGCGTCATGGCCGAAGGCTGCGACGTCCAGACCCAATCCTCCAGTGCCTCGGTGCCAGCGGTGGAAACCCACAGCTGTTATGAATACGAAGGCATGCCGGTCAACTCAATCGACTGGTCGTGCAGCAACGAAAGCAAGGACATGCTGAGCAGCACTAAAACCAAGGTTGAACACTGCGCCGATCACTATCAGGCCACGTGTATCGCCACGATCACCCAGGAATCCCTGGCCAACCCGCATTCCACCAGCAAGGACAAAAACGCCAAAGCCCTGAACATCCCCGACAACGCGCAAGTGACCACGTATTACTACGACGTGGAGCATTTGGCGCAGGCGCGGATTGATTGTGAGAATGGTGGCGGGCATTGGAAAACGAAGTAAACGACTGATTTCCATGCCAGCGACAGGCAAAGAAAAGCCCGGCTCAAAAGGACTGGGCTTTTTAGTGCGCAATATCCGTTAACCACCGCCGTTACCACCACTGCTGCTACCGGACGGTTGACCCGCAGGGCTGGGCTTGGAGGCAGAAGGCACCGGCCCATTGTCGGTCTTGCCACCATCACCACCCTTGGGCAGCGAGTCGGCATCCGGGTCGGCATTGGTGGCTGGAGACGCCGGATCACGCGTCTGGCTGTTGCCGTCGTTCGCTGTCGGGGTCGGCGTTTCGCCGGCCGCGATCGCGTACAGCGAACTGCCGGACAGCAAGGCCGCGAGGGTTAACACCGCGATTTTATGGTTCAGCATGGTGGTTCTTCCTTTGCTGGGTGAGTTACAGCATTGGAAGAGTGGCTGGCTCGAAGGTGCGGTGTATTGGATGAATGGTCATGGTTTAGGCGAAAAAAAACCGACGCCTGTTCAGGCATCGGTTTCCCCTTTTGGTGACAGGAACCGGATATCAGCGCTTCATCGCTTCACACTGGCTGCGCAGAATCTTTAAATCGGCACTCATTCTTTGGGCGTACTGACCAAGCAGGCAGAGAAGTATTTGTTCTGGAATTCAGTGGTCGCGGCCGTTTGCTGCTCTGCGGTTTCGCGCCGTGGCTCTTCATACGCATCTTGAATGAGCCTCTGATACATCTTGGTGATCAACTTATTCTCATTTTTTTCCGAAATGTCCCAAAGCGTCGCCATGGGAGCGCCATCCTGACGTGCCTGCATCACGACCATCGCCGCGTTTTCAAGGATCTTGCAGCCTTTCAGATATTCGGTTTTTGAGATGGCCTGTGCGGAAAAGCTGCAAGTAAGTAATGCAGCACAGATAAAGAGACGATTACGTAGCACAGTGGTCTTCCTTGGAAAAATGGCCCGGGACTCTATCATTGATATCGTAACGCCATCAATTCGAACTGATCTGCAAGGTTCAACGTTTCAGGGCTTCGCAGCGGGTGCGCAGGTCATGGTTGTCGATATTCCCGCAACTGCTGCCGCCGGTCGTGGCGTTGCAATAGGCTCGTTGATCATGGTCATCGATGTTGCCGCATGAGCTGTTGCCCTGCTCCGCATTGCACCGCGCACGCAAGTCGTGATTATCAATATTGCCGCAACTGCTGCCGCTCTTCTTCGCGTTGCAGTAGGCGCGCTGATCATGGTCATCGATGTTGCCGCAGGAGCTGCCACCCAACTCGGCGTTGCACGAGGCGCGCAAATCGTGATTATCGATATTGCCGCAACTGCTGCCGCTCTCCCTCGCATTGCAATAGGCCCGCTGATCGTGGTCGTCGATGTTCCCGCAACTGGCGAACGTGTAACTGCTGAACATCAACAACATGGCGAGTAATAGTCTCATCACACACTTCCTTGGGTTGCCAGGAAACAGCCTGGCACTGGTTGATCCTGTTCAATGAGCGTCGCGACACGCCATCAAATTGACATCGCTTTTTAGGAAAGTTCCAAATCGAGGTGTGTGCGAATTTGAGTTCTGAAAAAGGCGTAGGAAAACGCGTCGTGTGGTGAGGGGATTCGTCCGTCGAGGGCGATGAAGTGGCACAGACATGGCGAGCTTTTTTGCCCTGAGACTTCGAACGCATCGGATTACGTCGATTGCACCTTGAAACGCGGTTTTACGGCATTCCAACCGGCTCCCTCGCCGACCGGTTTTGCGTCCTACAAGTCGGTTGGGGCTGATGAGATTGCTGCCTAGGGGCTTTGTAAAGAGCGAATGAAAAACAACCGAAGAAAGGATAGGCATTAGACCATGAGAAAAATCCTGACTTTTTGGTGATATGCCTTATCGCATATCGTTTTAACAACCTGTCAACTTTAACAGGTGTATTTTTCGCAGATATATATAAATTTAGTTAGGCAATATCTCACTCACTGAAATCACCGGAAGGAATAAAACATGAATATCTATCGCGACTCTATTCGAGGTCTCTTGGTAGCCAGCGCGATTGGCTGTGCCAGCCTTTCGATGGCTGGAATTGCAGATACCGAACAATCAGTACGTGGCGATAAGGCTGTATATGTAACCTGTACGGAAGCCGAAAAACGCAATGGTCAATGCCAAGACAAATGACGCTAGCAGAACAGCAGACGAAAAGAAACCGCAATAACGCGGTTTCTTTCTAACTACCGTCTTCTGATAACTGCAATTAAACCACACACTAGCGCGTCAGAAATTCGCCGGCGTATTCGCACTAATAATCTCAGCCTCATCCGCCCCGATATTCCGGAACTTATGCGGCAGCGTGGTCGGGAAGTAATACCCATCCCCTGCATTCAATACACTCACCGACCCATCCACGGTCAACTCAACCGTACCCCGAGTCACCAGTCCACACTCCTCACCCTCAGCATGCACAATCGGCTCTTCCCCCGAACTAGCGCCCGGTGCGTATTGCTCACGCAACAAGCGCATCTGCCGGCTTGGCACCGAGGCGCCAATCAGCAGCAGGCGCAGGCCGTGGCGGCCGAGGTCGGGTTGTTCGTTGGCGCGGAAGACGTATTGGTGTTCGCGCGGGGGTTGGTCGAAGGTGAAGAAGTCGGCCAGGGACATGGGTATGCCTTCGAGCAGCTTTTTCAGTGAGCTGACGGAGGGGCTGACGCGATTTTGTTCGATCAGGGAGATGGTGGCATTGGTCACGCCGCTACGCCGGGCCAGCTCGCGCTGGGAGAGTTTGTAGCTTTCGCGTACTAGTTTGAGTCGAGAACCCGTATCCATGACTGCCTTATGTGAGAAGTACTTAGGCTCTGCGCGAAAACTGCCTGCGCGACGATCATGCTGCGTTAAAAACAGGCTCGGAATGCTCATGTAGGGCCCTACACTCCGCTTCCTCGCCTGTTTTTGCCTTGCCTGATCGCCGCTCGGCGGTTCTCGCGCAGACCCACGGGTAATGGGGGTGGGTGGCGGGTGCCGCGCGTGGGGCGCGGATCACGTTGCTCCCGTGTCCCGGAACCGTGAAAGGCGGCTATTAAATCACGTTTGCCGGTGTTGCTCAGCAGGTTCGATGGACGGTGGGTGAAATGAACCTGCCGGTGGTAATTCTGGGCTGAATACAAAACCTGTGGGAGCTGGCTTGCCAGCGATCGGGTGGCACATTCAACATCCCTTTTGCTGAAAGACCGCCATCGCTGGCAAGCCAGCTCCCACAGGTTTTGTGGTGTGTCAGCGGGAGTGATGGTGTCTTTTCTAACCTCATCGCGAGCAGGCTCACTCCTACAATTTGATCTTTAGTGTTTCAGTCGGATTGATGTTGTGTTTGCTGGCCTCATCGCTGGCAAGCCAGCTCCCACATTTGGTTATCAGGGAGTGTTGCGATAAGAAAAACCGGCGGGGTCTTGGGGCCGCCGCCGGGGAGGTAACTTAGATGCCAAAGCGGTCGCGCAGCGAGTAGTAGACGGCGCCGAGGGCAGTCAGTGGCGCGGAGAAGGTGCGACCACCGAGCATTGGCATGTGCGGCAGCGATGCGAAGGCGTCGAAGCGTTCGGCGTCGCCGCGGATCATTTCCGAGATCAGTTTGCCGGCGAGGTGCGAGCAGGTGACGCCGTGGCCGCTGTAGCCTTGCATGTAGTAGGCGTTCTTTTCGATGCGGCCGAATTGCGGCATGCGTGACATGGTCAGCAGGAAGTTGCCGGTCCAGCGGTAGTCGATCTTGACGTCTTTGAGCTGCGGGAAGGTCTTGAGGATCTTCGGGCGGATCAGTTGTTCGATGTCGTCCGGTTCCCGCGCGCCGTAGACCACGCCGCCGCCGTAGAGCAGACGGTTGTCGGCCGTCAGGCGGTAGTAATCCAGCAGGTAATTGCAGTCTTCGACGCAGTAGTTGTTGGTGATCAGGCTGCGCGCCTGTTTTTCGGTCAACGGTTCGGTGACGACGATCTGCGAACCGCACGGCATGCTTTTCGCGGTCACGCGGTTGTCGAGACCTTGTGGCAGATAAGCGTTGCCGGCGATCAACAGGTACTTGGCGCGGACCTGGCCTTTGGCGGTGCGCACAACGTTCGGCTCGCCGTATTTGATTTCCACGGCCGCCGATTGCTCGTAGATCTTGCCGCCCAAACGGGTGATCGCAGCCGCTTCACCGAGCGCCAGGTTCAGTGGGTGAACGTGGCCGCCCTGCATGTCCAGCAGGCCACCGACGTAAACATCGGAGCCAACTTCGCGACGAATGTCAGCCGCGTCGAGCATCTTCAGATTGCGGTTGCCGTAACGCTCCCAGCTGCGCTTTTGCTCAGCCAGACCGTTGAGTTGTTTTTTGTTCATCGCTGCGAAGATGCCGCCCGGGCGGTAGTCGCATTTGATGTCGTATTCCTTGATGCGCGAACGAATGATGTCGGCGCCTTCGAAGATCATGCTGCCGAGAATTTCTGCGGTCTTGTCGCCGTAGCGCTCTTCGATCACATCGACGTCACGGCTGTAGGAGTTGACCAGTTGACCGCCGTTGCGGCCGCTGGCGCCGTAGCCGACTTTCGCCGCTTCCAGCACCGTCACTTTGTAGCCGGCTTCGGTGAGGAACAGCGCCGAGGACAGACCGGTGTAGCCGGCGCCGATGATGCAGACGTCGCACTCGACTGACTCTTCCAGAACCGGAAAGTCGATGACTTCATTGCGGGTGGCGGCGTAGTAGCTGTTTACGTGTTGTTGCTTCATTTTATTGTTCTCCGAAGGTCGCTCATCAAGAGCGACCACCGCTGTCGAAAATCAGAGCTTGATCCAGGTCGCTTTCAGCTCGGTGTACTTGTCGAACGCGTGCAGCGATTTATCGCGGCCGTTGCCCGATTGTTTGAAGCCACCGAACGGTGCGGTCATGTCACCGCCGTCGTACTGGTTGACCCACACGCTACCGGCACGCAGGCCACGGGCGAAGGTGTGCGCCTTGCTGAGATTGCTGGTCCAGACGCCGGCGGCGAGGCCGAAGATGCTGTCGTTGGCGATCTGCAGCGCTTCTTCGGCGGTGTCGAAGGTGATCAGCGACAGCACCGGGCCAAAGATTTCTTCCTGAGCGATGGTCATCGCGTTGGTCACGCCGTCGAACAGCGCCGGTTGCACATAGAGGCCGCCGGTTTCTTCGAGGGTGCGTTGGCCGCCGGCGATCAGTTCGGCGCCCTGCTCGCGACCGATGCTGATGTAGCGCAGCACGTTGTCGAGTTGACGCTGATCGACCACGGCACCGACGGTGGTAGCCGGATCGAGTGAATGACCGGGTTTCCACGCTTGCAGCGCTTCCACCAACAGCGGAATGAATTGCTCGCGAATCGAGCGCTCGACCAGCAAGCGCGAACCGGCAGTGCAGACTTCGCCCTGGTTAAAAGCAATGGCGCCGGCCGCCGCTTGTGCTGCCGCGCGCAAATCCGGAGCGTCGGCAAACACCACGTTCGGGCTCTTGCCCCCTGCTTCGAGCCAGACGCGTTTCATGTTGCTTTGGCCGGCATAAATCATCAGTTGCTTGGCAATCGCTGTGGAGCCGGTGAAGGCCAGCACGTCAACGTCCATGTGCAACGCCAGCGCCTTGCCGACGGTGTGGCCGAAGCCTGGCAGAACGTTGAACACGCCTTTCGGAATGCCAGCATCGAGCGCAAGTTGAGCGATGCGGATTGCGGTCAGCGGCGATTTTTCCGAAGGTTTCAGAATGAACGAATTGCCCGCCGCCAGTGCTGGAGCGAATTTCCAGCTGGCCATGATCAGCGGGAAATTCCACGGCACGATGGCCGCAACTACACCGGACGGCTCGCGAGTGACGAGGCCGAGTTGGTCGTGCGGCGTCGCGGCGACTTCGTCGTAGATCTTGTCGATGGCTTCGGCGCTCCAGCGAATCGCATTGGCGGTCGCCGGGATGTCGATGCTCATCGAATCGCTGATCGGTTTACCCATGTCGAGGGTTTCCAGCAGCGCCAGTTCTTCCTGGTTCTGCAGGATCAGATCGGCGAAGCGAATCAGGATGCGCTTGCGCTCGGCCGGGGCTTTTTTCGCCCAGATGCCGGATTCGAAAGACTGACGCGCGACGTCAACGGCGAGGTTGGCGTCGGCTTCATCGGTGCTGGCCACGGAGGCGAGGAAACGGCCGTCAACGGGGCTCAGGCATTCAAACGTGTCGCCACTGATGGCCGGGCGGTATTCACCGTTGATGAACGCGCGGGCTTCGATGGTCAGGGACTGGAAGCGTTGTTCCCAGTCGTTGCGGGTCGTTGTCATTGTTGTGGCTCGACAAGGGGGAATTGGGGGGCTGTCTGGTTGCGATGTCTGGCTTGAGGTGGCTGCCCTCACCCTAACCCTCTCCCAGGGGTAGAGGGGACCGATCGGGGGATGCTCAGAATCTCCGCCGACCTGAAAAATCTTTGCC
>NZ_AKJR01000212.1:0-3602 GCF_000282235.1 Pseudomonas sp. GM24
GAAGATCAAAGGCAAAAGATCGCAGCCTGCGGCAGCTCCTACAGTTGTGATGTGCAGGTAGCTGCGCCAAGCGTTAAATCGCAGGCAAAAAAAACCCGGGTTCTGGGGGGTGAATCCGGGTTAAGACCATTAGGAGTAAAACAAAGGCACGCGGTCCCTTGGTACCTTTACCGGCGCGACACTTGGGGGAGATGTCGCCCGACAGTTCAAGTATTGATCAGTCTGGCGTGCAGTCCAGTTAGCCGGTCGGGGTTTTTAAACAAATTTGGAATACGTTTGCTTCAGTTGAGTTCTCATTGCGCCCAAAACGTTCTCAAAATGAACAAGAAACACAGATATGGTCGGATGATCCGTGCATTTTTGCGCAAGTTAGGCATAATACGCGGCTTCGAATTTTGACCCTTCAGACCTTTTCTTATGCACAAAGAACCTCGTAAGGTCCGTGAGTTTCGTCGCCGCGAGCAAGAAATTCTCGATACCGCGCTCAAGCTGTTCCTCGACCAAGGTGAAGACAGTGTCACCGTCGAGATGATTGCTGATGCCGTGGGTATCGGCAAAGGCACGATCTACAAGCACTTCAAATCCAAGGCCGAGATCTATCTGCGCCTGATGCTCGATTACGAGCGCGATTTGAACGAGCTGCTGCATTCGGCCGATGTCGACAAGGACAAGGAAGCGCTGTCCCGCGCCTACTTCGAATTCCGCATGCGCGACCCGCAGCGCTATCGCCTGTTCGACCGTCTCGAAGAGAAGGTCGTAAAAGGCAATCAGGTGCCGGAAATGGTCGAGGAGCTGCACAAGATTCGCGCCTCGAACTTCGAACGCCTGACCCTGCTGATCAAAGGGCGCATCAGCGAAGGCAAGCTCGAAGACGTGCCGCCGTACTTCCACTACTGCGCGTCCTGGGCGCTGGTGCACGGCGCTGTCGCGCTGTATCACTCGCCGTTCTGGAGCAATGTGCTGGAAGATCAGGAAGGTTTCTTCCAGTTCCTGATGGACATCGGCGTGCGCATGGGCAACAAGCGCAAGCGTGATCCGGAAACCCCAAGCAGCTGAGCCATTCAGCTGCCTTATTGCGCCATGATTTAGCTACATGACGCAGTACCGCAGGAATATACTCAGGCATAGGGCTTGCTAAAACTTGATTTGTAAGTCAAGTTTTAGCGGCTCGAAATTCTTTCGCCGGAGTGATCATGATCGTTGACCGTCAAGGCAGGCGTTTTCGCAATTTGCGGATCAGTCTGACTTCAGCCTGCAATTACGCGTGTACCTACTGCGTGCCTAACGGCAAGCGGCTGGTGGCTGCGCAGGATGAGCTGTCGGCTGAGGCCATGGCGCGTGGCGTGGCGTATCTGATCGAAGCCGCCGGCATCGAACGGCTGCGCATCACTGGCGGCGAGCCGCTGGTCAGCCCCAAGCTTGAATCGTTCATGACCGCTGTCGGCAAGATGGGCCTGGAAGACATCAGCCTGACCACCAACGGTCAACTCCTCGCGAAGAAACTCCCGTTGCTGGTAGATGCCGGTCTGCGTCGGATCAACGTGTCCCTCGATACCCTCGACGCCGGTGCTTTCCGCAGCATCGCCCGTGGCGGCGATCTGGCCACCGTGCTGGATGGCATGGATCAGGCGAAAGCGGCGGGGATGAAGATCAAGGTCAACATGGTGCCGTTGCGCGGGCAGAACCTCGATCAGGTCATGCCGCTGCTCGATTACTGCCTGGAACGCGGATACGAACTGCGCTTCATCGAATTGATGCGCATGGGCCACCTAGCCAAGGACAACAATGCGTTCCTGCAACAGTTTGTCAGTCTGCAGCAGCTGTTGGAGCTGATTGGCGAACGTTATGAGTACGCACAAACCGATGCGCCCGTAGACGCCACCGCCGTGCGTTACGCAATTCCCGGTCTTGGCAACTTTGGTGTGATCGCCAACGAAAGCGTGCCGTTCTGCCGGACGTGCTCGCGGTTGCGCTTGTCGTCGACCGGTTGGCTGCATGGCTGCCTGTCGTCGAGCAACCGCCACTATGTTGGTGATCTGCTCGACAAGCCGCGTCATCAGGCACTGCCGGCGCTTCAGCGTTTGCTGGTCAAAGCGTTGGGCGATAAACAGGAAGTGGCGTTCTCGGGCGGTGCTACCGTCATGAAGATTATCGGCGGCTGAACTTCCCTCATCGCTAGCAGGCTAGCTCCCACAGGTTGAACGCATTCCAAATGTGGGAGTGAGCTTGCTCGCGAAGGCGATCCATCATTCGCCAAAAATCCCGAGCTGGCGCAAAAGCTGCATCCAACGGCCATTCGCCGGTTTTCCGTCACCGGCCTCTGGAGGAATAGGATGCGTAGCCTGGTTTTGCTGCTGGCCGTTTTGGCGCTTGGCGGCTGTATGACTGTCAGCGATATGGCCGAAGGCACTCGCTACCAAATGAGCGACGCAGGCTTGCTGGACCACAGCGATAGCCGCCGCGTGAACAACTTCCGCATTCAGCCGGACTCGTTTATCTACATCGCTCAAGGCGCGTTCGCACCGCCGGGTGGTTCTTACCCACGGCCGAACGTTGTGGCTGAAGAAGCCTTCAAAGGCTTCGTCGAATACTTCCCGATGGTCCGCCGTGCCCGTGCGCCGGAAGGCCTCGATCAGGCGATGGGCGAAGCTCGCGATGCTGGCGCGCACTATCTGCTGTACACCCGCTTCGCCAAGGCTGACGACCGCATCGGCAACTCCGATGAATGGCTCGATGAAGAAGCGGTTGATCGTCTCGGCATCGACGGCGGCGTGATTCAGATCATGTTGATCGAGACCAGCACCCAGTATTTGATTGATACTGCACGGATCAAGAGTCGTGGCGGTTTACTGACGTTCCACGACAGCAAGCCCGAAGACCTGATCGGCCCGCCGCTGGCCCAGTACGCGCGCAGTCTGTTGGGAGTCGGCGACCAATAATTCAAGGAGAACGCCATGAGTGGCCCGCAAAAAGCCAATGACCTGTTGGGACAGATCCCGAAAACCAAAGGCCTGCCGCCGGTGCACTTGTGGAACCCGGACTTCTGCGGCGACATCGACATGCGCATCGCTCGCGACGGCACCTGGTATTACCTGGGCACTCCGATCGGGCGTAAGCCGATGGTCAAATTGTTCTCCACGATCATGCGCCGCGATGGCGATGATTATTTCCTGATCACGCCGGTCGAGAAGGTCGGGATCAAGGTTGATGATGCGCCGTTCGTGGCGATTGCGGTCGAGGTTGAAGGCGAGGGCGAGGCGCAGCTGTTGCGCTTCACCACTAACGTCGATGAAACCGCCGAGGCCGGGCCGGAGCATCCGATCCGCGTCGAGATTGATCCGACAACGCAAGAACCCGCGCCTTACGTGCATGTGCGTACCAACCTTGAAGCGCTGATCCACCGAAATGTGTTCTATCAACTGGTGGAAATGGCGGTCAGCCGCGAAATCGACGGGCAGCGTTGGCTCGGTGTGTGGAGTGGCGGCGAGTTCTTCCGCATCGGCCTCGAACCTTAAAAGATCGCAGCCTTCGGCAGCTCCTACATGGCGTACATCTGTAGGAGCTGCCGAAGGCTGCGATCTTTTTTTGTCGTTGACACCTAA
>NZ_AKJR01000213.1:0-24113 GCF_000282235.1 Pseudomonas sp. GM24
AACTAACTCTTAAATGGTGCACTCGACAGGATTCGAACCTGTGACCGCTCGGTTCGTAGCCGAGTACTCTATCCAGCTGAGCTACGAGTGCATTTGTTGCGCCGCATTATAGCCCGTCTAATCTCTATTCCAACCACTTTTTCTATTAATTTCAACAACTTACAGAAAAAGCCAGATTACGACGTACTAAGCAAATAATGGCGGAGAACGGGGGATTCGAACCCCCGACACCCTTTTGAGGTGTACTCCCTTAGCAGGGGAGCGCCTTCGGCCACTCGGCCAGCTCTCCGCAACACGGGGCGTATCTTAACCAACCTTTTCCCCGTTTGCAAACATAAAAATCGATAAAAATTAATGGCTTGGTTCTTCGTCCTTCTCTTTCTTTATACGCAGGTAAATTTCCTCACGGTGCACGGCAACCTCTTTCGGGGCATTGACGCCGATACGCACTTGATTTCCTTTAACGCCGAGCACGGTCACGGTGATTTCGCCATCACCGATAATCAGGCTTTCTGCGCACCGACGAGTCAGAATCAGCATACCTTTCTCCTTACGCAATTCAGTTCAGGGACAACAGTCTGCAAAAAAAAGGCACCCGACCTACAACCGGAGCGATCGTAGCCCTACATGCCTGAGTATTGACCAGCGCGAGCAAAAGAACAGTTCAGGGCTCGCGCCATTCAAAAAATAAAGGGCGCGGTCAGACCGCGCCCTTCAAGAAACGGAATTACTCGCCTTGACGGGCAGGCGCATCCAGTTCGAAAGCCGTGTGCAGGGCGCGCACGGCCAGTTCCAGGTACTTCTCTTCAATCACCACGGAAACCTTGATTTCCGAAGTCGAGATCATCTGGATGTTGATGCTTTCTTTCGCCAGGGATTCGAACATGCGGCTGGCCACGCCTGCGTGGGAACGCATGCCGACGCCGACGATCGAGACCTTGGCAATCTTGGTGTCGCCAACCACTTCACGGGCACCGATCTCGCGAGCGGTGTTTTCCAGCACGGTCTGTGCGGCCTGGTAGTCGTTGCGGTGCACGGTGAAGGTGAAGTCGGTGGTGTTATCGTGCGCAACGTTCTGCACGATCATGTCGACTTCGATGTTCGCGGCACTGATCGGGCCGAGAATCTTGAACGCCACGCCCGGGGTGTCTGGCACGCCACGGATGGTCAGCTTGGCTTCATCGCGGTTGAAAGCGATGCCGGAAATGATCGGCTGTTCCATGGTTTCCTCTTCATCAATAGTAATGAGGGTGCCCGGACCCTCCTTGAAGCTGTGCAGTACGCGCAGCGGAACGTTGTACTTGCCGGCGAATTCCACCGCACGGATCTGCAACACCTTGGAACCGAGGCTGGCCATTTCCAGCATCTCTTCAAAGGTGATCTTGTCCAGGCGCTGAGCGACCGGCACAACGCGCGGGTCGGTGGTGTAGACACCATCCACGTCGGTGTAGATCTGGCACTCGTCAGCCTTCAACGCGGCAGCCAAAGCCACGCCGGTCGTGTCGGAACCGCCACGACCAAGGGTGGTGATGTTGCCGTGCTCGTCGACGCCCTGGAAACCGGCGACAACCACCACGCGACCTGCTTTCAGATCACCGCGAATCTTTTGGTCATCAATCTGCAAGATACGCGCTTTATTGTGCGCACTGTCGGTCAGGATCCGCACCTGATTACCGGTGTACGACACCGCCGGCACACCGCGCTTGATCAGCGCCATCGCCAGCAGAGCAATCGTCACCTGCTCACCGGTGGAAACAATCACGTCCAGCTCACGCGGAACCGGTTGCGTGTCGCCACTGATTTGCTTGGCCAGATCGATCAGACGGTTGGTTTCGCCGCTCATTGCAGACAGCACAACCACCAGGTCATCGCCGGCATCGCGGAATTTCTTAACCTTGTCGGCGACCTGCTCGATTCTCTCGACGGTACCGACCGAGGTGCCTCCAAATTTCTGTACGATCAAAGCCATTTCAAAGCCGCCTCTGCCCATGAAGGGCGCCCAATAATCACTCGAACAGCCGCCGGGCCCGCCACTAGACTGCGGGCCCGACGGGCCGTCTTATAAACCCTGCTCGACGAATGGAACGGTCAGCGCCAGTGCGCCATCCAGTGCGCCGGCGTCGACACCGCCGCCCTGCGCCATATCCGGACGACCACCGCCCTTCCCGCCCACTGCCGCAGCAGCCTGCTTCATCAAATCACCGGCTTTGAGTTGGCCAGTCAGGTCCTTGGTTACACCTGCAACCAGTACGACCTTTTCCTCATGGACACTGCCGAGCAGGATCACTGCGCGACCGAGTTTGTTCTTCAACTGATCAACCAGCGCCAGCAGCGCCTTGGCGTCCTGACCATCCAGACGTGCAGCCAGAACCTTCACGCCTTTGACGTCCAGCGCCGAGGAAGACAGATCGTCGCCCGCAGCACTGGCAGCCTTGGCTTGCAACTGCTCGAGTTGCTTCTCCAGTTGGCGATTGCGCTCCAGCACAGCCGACAGCTTGTCGATCAGGTTGTCGCGGCTGCCCTTGACCAGGCTGGCCGCTTCCTTGAGTTGTTCTTCTGCCGCGTTCAAGTAAGCCAGTGCTTGCGCACCGGTAACTGCCTCGATACGACGCACACCCGAAGCCACACCGCCTTCGCTGATGATTTTCAGCAGGCCGATGTCGCCGGTACGGTTGGCGTGGATACCGCCGCACAGCTCGACGGAGAAATCGCCGCCCATGCTCAACACACGTACGTTGTCGCCGTACTTCTCGCCGAACAGCGCCATCGCGCCCTTGTTCTTGGCGGTTTCGATGTCGGTTTCTTCGGTTTCAACGGCGGAGTTCTTGCGAATTTCGGCGTTGACGATGTCTTCCAGCGCCTTGATCTGCTCAGGCTTGATCGCTTCAAAGTGGCTGAAGTCGAAACGCAGACGCTGGCTATCCACCAACGAACCTTTCTGCTGAACGTGCTCGCCCAGCACCTGACGCAAAGCAGCGTGCAGCAAGTGCGTGGCCGAGTGGTTCAGCGAGGTAGCGTGACGCACCTCGGCATCGACATGAGTTTCCACTGGCGCGCCGATGGTCAGGCTGCCCGAATCCAGTACACCGTGGTGCAGGAATGCGCCGCCAGTCTTGGTGGTGTCGCGAACGTCGAAACGTGCGCTGCCCGCCTGCAGATAACCGCAGTCGCCGATCTGGCCGCCGGATTCAGCGTAGAACGGCGTCTGGTTCAGCACGATCACCGCCTCTTCGCCTTCATTCAAGACGTCGACCGACTGGCCATCTTTATAGATAGCAACGATTTTTGCCGAACCGCTGGTGTCTTTGTAACCGGTGAACTCGGTGGCCACATCAACCTTGACCAAGGTGTTGTAGTCCAAACCGAACGAGCTGGCCGAACGCGCACGAACACGCTGGGCTTCCATCTCACGCTCAAAACCGGCTTCGTCGACTGTCAGGCTGCGCTCGCGGGCGATGTCGGCGGTCAGGTCCATCGGGAAACCGTAGGTGTCGTAGAGTTTGAAGACTACGTCGCCCGGCACCACGGTGCCTTTGAGTTCCAGCAGATCCTGCTCGAGAATCTTCAGGCCGTGCTCAAGCGTCTTGGAGAACTGCTCTTCCTCGGCCTTGAGCACGCGTTCGATGTTGCTCTGCTGCTTCTTCAGTTCCGGGAAGGCCTCGCCCATTTCGGCAACCAGCGCCGCGACGATCTTGTAGAAGAAGCTGCCGGTGGCGCCCAGCTTGTTACCGTGACGGCAGGCGCGACGGATGATCCGGCGCAGCACATAACCGCGACCCTCGTTGGACGGCAGCACGCCGTCGGCGATCAGGAAGCCGCACGAACGAATGTGGTCGGACACTACTTTCAGCGACGACTGATCGCCGTTTTCGCAACCGATCGCTTCAGCCGAGGCCTTCAGCAGGTTCTTGAACAGGTCAATGTCGTAGTTGGAATTGACGTGCTGCATCACCGCACTGATCCGCTCCAGCCCCATGCCGGTGTCGACCGACGGCGCTGGCAACGGATGCAACACGCCATCGGCGGTGCGGTTGAACTGCATGAACACGTTGTTCCAGATTTCGATGTAACGGTCACCGTCTTCTTCCGGCGAGCCCGGTGGGCCGCCCCAGATGTGGTCGCCGTGATCGTAGAAAATCTCGGTGCACGGGCCGCACGGGCCGGTATCGCCCATGGTCCAGAAGTTGTCGGAAGCATACGGCGCGCCTTTGTTGTCGCCGATGCGGATCATGCGCTCGACCGGCACACCGATTTCTTTGGTCCAGATGTCATACGCTTCGTCGTCGGAGGCGTAGACGGTGACCCAGAGTTTTTCCTTCGGCAGTTGCAGAACGCCGGTCAGGAAGGTCCACGCGTAGGTAATCGCGTCCTTCTTGAAATAGTCACCGAAGCTGAAGTTACCGAGCATTTCAAAGAATGTGTGGTGACGAGCGGTATAACCGACGTTTTCCAGGTCGCTGTTCTTGCCACCGGCACGCACGCACTTCTGGCTGCTGGTCGCACGGGTGTACGCACGTTTTTCCTGGCCCAGGAAGCAGTCCTTGAACTGGTTCATCCCCGCGTTAGTGAACAGCAGGGTTGGGTCGTTGCCCGGAATCAAAGAGCTGGAGGCTACACGGGTGTGGCCTTGCTCTTCGAAGAAGCGAAGGAAGGCTTCACGGATTTCTGCGCTTTTCATTAGGTTCTTCCACGGAGGCTGCGGCCAAAGGCCTGTTCGAAACGTCAACAGACGAAGCGACGGCAAAGGGCCGCATTATATCGGCCCTGCGCGCGGGGTACAGCGTGTTTATACGATAGAAACGGTCAATTGGACGGCTAACGCTGTCACTTGCGCGAAAACTCGACGAATGTCGCGATCACTTGCTCGATTTGCGAGCGATTGACGTCCATGTGCGTGACCATACGCAGGCGTGCGGCGGCGCTCAACTTGATCCCGCGTTCGGCAGCAAAGGCCTTGATCGCTTCGGCTTTGTCGCCCATTTGCACATAAACCATGTTGGTTTGCACCGGTTCGACGATGAAACCTGCTTCACGCAGACCGTCGGCCAGCAGTTGCGCATTGGCGTGGTCGTCGGCCAGACGCTCGACGTTGTGATCCAGCGCATACAGCCCCGCCGCTGCCAGCAACCCGGACTGACGCATGCCACCGCCGACCATTTTGCGCAGACGGCGAGCCTTGCCGATCAACTCGGCCGAACCGCACAACACCGAACCCACCGGCGCGCCGAGGCCTTTGGACAAGCACACCGACACTGAGTCGAAATGCTGGGTGATTTCCCGGGCATCAACACCCAGCTTGACCGCCGCGTTGTAAAGGCGCGCGCCGTCGAGGTGCAGTTGCAAGCCTTTTTCCTGAGTGAAGCGGCGTGCGCGGGCCAGGTACTCCAGCGGCAGCACTTTGCCCTGCATGGTGTTTTCCAGCGCCAGCAAACGAGTCCGGGCGAAATGGAAGTCGTCCGGCTTGATCGCGGCGGCGACTTGATCCAGATCCAGTGAACCATCGGCTTGCACTTCCAGCGGCTGCGGCTGGATCGAACCGAGCACCGCCGCGCCACCGCCCTCATATTTGTAGGTGTGCGCCTGCTGGCCAACGACGTATTCGTCGCCGCGCTCGCAGTGCGCCATCAAACCCAGCAGGTTGCTCATGGTGCCGGTCGGCACAAATAAAGCGGCGGTAAAACCCAAGCGTTGGGCCAATTCGGTTTCCAGGCGATTGACCGTCGGATCTTCGCCGTACACGTCATCACCGGTGTCCGCCGCAGTCATCGCGTCGAGCATGGCGGGAGTCGGTTGGGTGACAGTGTCGCTGCGAAGATCGATAACGCTCATGAACCTGGCCTCAAATCAGCAGGGGAAATCCCTTTACGAAGTGGAATTACTGCGGTCATCGCGTGGATTAATCAAGCCTTGGGCAAGGAAAAGTCGTTTCGAGCCTGCAAAAAATTCGATGACAATCATCAGAAAGGCGCAATGCACAGACACACAATCTGTGTTAAAAACGCTGCGCCGCCCCAGAAAGGGCGGCAAAAACGTTCTCAGGGCGGGGTGCAATTCCCCACCGGCGGTAATTGCGCGCAATGCGCATAGCCCGCGAGCGCTTGGCGACGAACACGACTTCGGTTGAGATCGGCGGCAAGGTCAGCAGACCCGGTGTGATTCCGGGGCCGACGGTCATAGTCCGGATGAAGAGAGAACGGGATTAACGCCAAAGGGCCGTCCGCACGATGATGTTGTGCGTGTGCGCACCCTTGAATCCCTTTCGATTCATAACGCCCTGTTTTTCACACAAACAGGAGTCAGAACATGCAACCCACCGCTATCGACAGCAAAAGCAAACACCCTCACGGCGAGCGCGTCGCGTTCATCCAGGCCTGCTGGCACAAGGAAATCGTCGACCAGAGCCGAAAAGGCTTCGTCGCCGAAATGATTGCCCTGGGTTATCAGGAGTCGGACATCGATATCTTCGAAGTCGGCGGCGCCTTTGAAATGCCCCTGCACGCCAAGTTGCTGGCCAAAACCGGCCGTTATGCCGGCATCGTCGCCGCTGCTCTGGTGGTTGACGGCGGCATCTACCGTCACGAGTTCGTCGCCCAGTCGGTGGTCAGCGGCCTGATGCAGGTGCAACTGGAAACCGAAGTGCCGGTGTTCTCGGTGTCGCTGACGCCGCATCACTTCCATGCCGGCGACGAGCATCAGAAGTTCTTCTTCGAGCACTTTGTGCACAAGGGTCAGGAAGCAGCGCGGACTTGCGCGGATACGCTGCGCAAGGTTCGCGCACTGCGTCGTACAGAGCCGCATGCTGTAGCCGTCTAAGCCTCCAACGATCGTTCCCCTGCTCTGCGTGGGAATGCCTCAATGGACGCTCTGCGTCCGCTTTGGGACGCGGAGCGTCCCGGGCTGCATTCCCACGCGGAGCGTGGGAACGATCATCACGTCAGGCGAGGTTTTCGTCGCTGGTTGGGACGATCAGGATGCCCGCGCGCAAGCCGTTCTTGACCTTGGGATTGGGGAAGATGATCCGTGCGCCCTCTTCCTCAATGATCCAGCGGGTATTGGCCAAGTCTTCGGCCAACACGTAACCCATCTCCAACTCGGAAAAGTTTTCGATGTCCTGCGGCAGGTTCAGGCGGAACGCATCGCTGTGCTTGATGATTTCTCGCGCGACGCTGAACAGTTGCAAACCATCCAGCCCTGGTTCAGCCATCTCCGGCTCAGTGCCTTCGATGATCTGCTTCAGACGGGTTTCCAGCAGCGAGACGTTAACCCCGTCGTTCTGCCCGAATGGCCGCGCCTTGCCCAGTTCCAGCGTGAAAGCCTCGGCACCGAGCTTGTCGTAGGTGTACGAACTGAAGACGATCGACGGTTTGTTCTGCAACAGCACAGCTTCCATCCCGGCAGCACGCAGACGTGCCAGCTCCAGACGCGAATGCTGGCGACCTTCTTTCCACGGATAGAGTGCGAACTGTTCGATCTTCGAACCGCGAATCGCCGTGTGCAGGTCGTAGTGCAGGCGCTGGCGATCCGGCAGGCTGAAGAAACTCGCCGCCAGACGTTCCAGCTCACAAGCTCGCAGCGCTTCCGAACCACTGCTTTGTTCATGGCGGCCGTTGAACAGCCGATTGACGTCCTGCTCGACGAAACGCTCGCCTTTGCGAATCGCTTCCGGGTTGCCGAACAGGAACAGAATGCGTGCGCGCGGCTTCAAATCGCCGCGAGCGATGTCGTGCAGCAACCGATCAAGCAGCTCGATCGGCGCTGTTTCGTTGCCGTGGATGCCTGCCGAAAGCAGCAGATCCAGGCCATTGTCGCGCGCTTCGGGTGGCCGGACTTCCAGCGCACCTTCGCTCAACCAGCGCATACGCACGCCTTCGACAGTCAGTTGAGTCTTCTCCGCCGGTTCGCGGCCGGCGAGGGTCAGTTCAAGCAGTTTGCCGAGGGCGAGCATAGAGCGGTTTCCTTAGTGGTCGTGGTTGCAATCCGGGCCGTGCACGTGGTCTTCGTCGTCGCCGACGTCGGCCGGTTCCATTTCCAGTTGCAGACTTACCAGATTAGTCGCCAATGGGCGCAGCAGCAGGTTGGCGTACTCGGCGTCACCTTCTTCAACGTCCACGCCGATCAGCAGTTGGCCACGGCCGTCCTGCTGGATCCACAGCTCTTTGCCTTGCCACATGACCGCGACGCGGGTGCAGGAGGTCTCCAGTTGCGTGCCGTCGGTGTCTTCAAGGATCAGCTGCAGGGAATCGCTCATGTTTTTACTCTCTAGGTGAGACAAGCCGGGCGCCGCGTTCAGGCGACGCGCTGGCCATCAATTGATCTGGAATGGATAAACCGCGCCCAGTTTAAGGATTTGCGTCAGTTCATCCAGTGCCGTCCGGCATTCAAGCAGCAATTGCGGATCCGCCAGATCGGTTTCGCTCAGGCGGTCGCGGTAGTGCTTTTCAACCCATGCGGTCAACGAACCGTACAACGGTGGCGTCATGATAACCCCTGGATTGACCGCCGCCAGTTCGGTTTCGTTAAGCGCGACGCGCAGACGCAGGCACGCCGGGCCACCGCCGTTCTGCATGCTTTGCTTGAGATCGAAGACTTTCACTTCGCGGATCAGGCCGCCGGAACTGGTCAGTTCTTGCAGGTAAGTCCAGACGCGTTCGTTGGCCTGGCACTCTTGCGGCACGATCAGCAACATCGAGCCATCAGGACGCGACAGCAACTGGCTGTTGAACAGGTACGAGCGCACCGCGTCATCTACGGTGACCGCCGAACGCGGCACACACACGGACTGGAAGTTGCCGCCGGCTTTGGCGAGTTTGCTTTGCAGCTCGGCCAGCATCGAGTCGGTGTCGAGGAACGCGTCCTCGTGATAGAACAACACCTCACCGTTACCCACCGCGATCACGTCGTTATGGAACACGCCCTGATCGATCACGTTCGGGTTCTGTTGGGCGTAGACCACACCTTCGTCACGCAGCCCGTGCAGACGCGCAACCGCTTGCGACGCTTCGAGGGTTTGACGGGCCGGGTACTTCTGCGGCGCCGGGAAACGGTTGTCGAACGCGCTGCGACCGAATACGAAGAACTCGACGCCGGCCTCGCCATACTCACGGCAGAAACGCGTGTGGTTGGCCGCGCCCTCGTCACCGAACTGTGCCACCGCCGGCAGAGCGGCGTGATGAGCGAAGTGCTGCTGATTGGCGAACATCGCACCGAGCACGCGGCTGGTGGTCGGGTGCTCGATGCTGCGGTGGTATTTGCAGTTGAGGTTGGCGGCGGTGAAATGCACGCGACCGTCTGCGGTGTCGGCGCTCGGGCTGACGGTGGCAGCGTTGGCCACCCACATGCTCGATGCCGAGCAACTGGCGACCAGCAGCGGCATGGCTTCCTTGGCGGCGCGCTCGATCACTTGCGCGTCAGTGCCGCTGAAACCCAGACGGCGCAAAGCGGCCACGTCCGGACGTTCCTGTGGCGCCAGCACGCCTTGCTGAAAGCCCATTTCCATCAGCGCTTTCATCTTCGCCAGACCTTGCAGCGCCGCTTCCTTCGGGTTCGAAGATTGCTGGCTGTTGCTCTGGGAGGCAACGTTGCCGTAGGACAGACCACCGTAGTTATGGGTCGGCCCCACTAGACCGTCAAAATTGACTTCATAGGATTTCATCAGCGAGGCTCCACGAGAATCTGTTGTTATAGGCTTCAGTAACTATTCTTTAACACCGCGGTGCGGCCATCGCTGGCAAGCCAGCTCCCACAGTGACCGCGTCGTACACAAAATGTGTGGACGCCTCCGCCCCTGTGGGAGCTGGCTTGCCAGCGATTGGGCATCACGCCATTTTCACGCCAGGCGTCAGGGCGGCAGGCAACACCAGACTCGGGGTTTCCAGCGACGCCACCGGGTACGCGCAGTAATCCGCTGCGTAATAGGCGCTGGCGCGATGGTTGCCCGAGGCACCGACACCGCCAAACGGCGCGCTGCTCGCCGCACCGGTCAGTTGTTTGTTCCAGTTGACGATACCGGCACGGCTTTCCAGCCAGAACTGCTGATAACGTGCTTCGGAATCCGACAGCAAACCGGCGGCCAGACCATAAGCAGTGTCATTCGCCTCAGCGATCGCCGCTTCAAAATCAACATAGCGAATCACTTGCAACAACGGGCCGAACAATTCTTCGTCCGGACGCTCGGCAACAGCGCTCACATCGAGAATGCCCGGGGTCAGCAGCGCGGCTTGTGCCTGCGGCTGCGTCATTGCCAGCAACGACACGGCGCCGTTAGCCAACAGATGTTCTTGAGCGTCCATCAGCGCTTTCGCCGCGCCGAGGGAAATCACTGAGCCCATGAACGGCGCCGGTTGCCGATCGAATGCACCGACCTCAATCGTCGAGCTGACTTCAACCAAACGCTTGAGCAGGCTGTCGCCCCACGCGCCTTGCGGTACCAGCAAGCGGCGCGCACACGTGCAACGCTGACCGGCAGAAATGAACGCCGACTGAATGATCGTGTAAACAGCCGCATCGAGATCGGCGACCTGGTCGACCACCAACGGGTTGTTGCCGCCCATTTCCAACGCCAGAATCTTGTCCGGGCGTCCGGCGAATTGCTGGTGCAGATGATTGCCGGTGCGGCTCGAACCGGTGAAAAACAGACCATCGATGCCCGGATTCGCCGCCAGCGCGATACCGGTTTCGCGAGCGCCTTGCAGCAGGTTCAAAACGCCTGCCGGCAGGCCGGCTTCGATCCAGCACTTGACTGTCAGCTCGGCGACTTTCGGGGTCAGTTCGCTTGGCTTGAACAGCACGCTGTTACCCGCCAGCAGCGCCGGAACGATGTGGCCGTTCGGCAGGTGACCGGGGAAGTTGTAAGGACCGAACACCGCCACCACACCGTGTGGCTTGTGGCGCAGTACGGCGGTGGCGTCGCCCAACGGGCCGCTCTTCTCGCCGGTACGCTCGCGGTAGCTCTGCACCGAGATCGCGATCTTGTTGACCATGCTGGTGACTTCGGTCGCGGCTTCCCACAACGGCTTACCGGTTTCCTCACCGATGGTGCGGGCCAGTTCGTCAGCGTGGCTTTTCAGCGCGGCGGCGAACGCCTCCAGCACAGTGATGCGCTCGTCCAGCGAACGCCGCGCCCAGCCCGGAAACGCCTGACGTGCAGCCTGCACCGCCGACTCGACTTGAGCGGTGGTTGCGCCCTCCCCCGACCACAGCACTTGCTGAGTCACCGGGTTCAGCGATTGAAAAGCTTCGCCCTGACCGGCCAGCCACTCACCTGCGATGTATAGCGAATTCATTATTTCGACTCCCGTGCAGCGGACAACGCCACGGCGCGCACTTGATCGCCAGCGTTGAGTTGAAGACGTTTGGCGGTCTGCGGATCGACCACCAGGGTGCCGGCAGCCAGACGCGCCGGCGCAGCAGTGATGCGGCAGTCTTCGCGTTTGCGGTTATGGATGATGAACGGCGTGGCGTCTTCGCCCGGTGTGCCAACAGCCAGCACCAGCGCTTCACTGTCACGCACCGCGCGGATCTTGCCGGTTTCGCATTCGATGGCCGGGCCGGCGTCGAAGATGTCGACGTAACCCTGATAGCTGAACCCTTCGCCCTTGAGCATCGCCAGGGCCGGCTCGGTGTCCGGGTGCACCTGACCGATGACGTTACGTGCGCCTTCGGACAGAAAGCAGGTGTACAGCGGAAATTTCGGCATCAGCTCGGCGATGAAAGCTTTATTGCCGACACCAGTCAGGTAATCGGCCTGGCTGAATTCCATTTTGAAGAAGTGCCGACCGAGGCTTTCCCAGAATGGCGAACGACCGGCGTCATCGGAGACACCGCGCATTTCGGCGATGATCTTGTTGCCGAACAGTTCCGGGAACTCAGCGATGAACAGCATCCGCGCCTTCGACAGCATGCGACCGTTAAGACCGCTGCGGTAATCGGCGTGCAGGAACAACGAGCACAGCTCGGAATTGCCGGTCAGGTCGTTAGCCAGAAACAGCGTCGGAATCTCGCGATAGATGTTCAGCTCTTGCGAAGCACTGACGGTCAGGCCGACACGGAAGTTGTACCAAGGCTCACGCATACCGACCGCACCGGCGATGGCGGAAATCCCCACCACGCGGCCGTCATCGTCTTCGAGCACGAACAGGTAGTCCGCATCACCACGACCGGCTTCACCGCGAAAGGTCTTCTCGGCCCAGCCGACCCGGTGGGCCAGACGCTCTTCGTTGGCCGGCAACGTGGTCAGGCCGGTGCCGGTGCTGCGGGCCAGGTCGATCAGAGCGGATAAATCGCTGCTGCGTACGGGACGAACAATCATGCTATCTCCTCAAACGGGCCGCCTTCGCCACCCGTGAAACTCGCTAAGGCGTTAAACCGCCACCAGGCGCACACTGGCACCTTCACCGACGCCCAGGGCTTCGGCTGCTTCCAGATCCAGAGTCACCGGTTTGCCCGGCGCGTAATCCAGTTCCAGCAGCACCGCGCGGTAATCCTGCAACTGCGCGTTGGCCACCAGATACTGGCGCCCGGCACCTTTCACCGGCTCGCCGATCTTCACCGGCACCACGCGGCTCTGGGCGATCGAACGGATCCCCGAAACACGCGCATGCAGGGTCGGGCCACCGTCGAAAATGTCGATGTAGTGATCGGTCTCGAAGCCTTCGCGCATCAGGATGTCGAAGGTGATCTGCGCACGCGGGTGAACCTGGCCCATCGCCTCTTGGGCGGAGTCCGGCAGCAGCGGCACGTAGATCGGGTAATGCGGCATCAGTTCGGCGAGGAACGTGCGGCTTTTCAGCCCGCACAGACGCTCGGCTTCGGCGTAGTTGAGGTCGAAGAAATTGCGACCGATCGCATCCCAGAATGGCGAGTCGCCGTTCTCGTCGCTGTAACCGACGATCTCGGTCACCACCGAATCGGCGAAACGCTCCGGGTGGCTGGCAACGAACAACAGACGGCCGCGGGAGTTGAGCTCGGACCACGGTGAACCGACCAGCTCGCGCTGCACGTAGAAACTGGTCAACAAACTGTTGCCGGTCAGGTCGTGGCACTGCGAGAGCACGTGGATCTTGTTGTGGATCTTCAACTCGCGCGAGGCGTGCACGAAGGTCTCGTTACGGAAGCTGTAGAACGGCTCCGAATAACCGGCCGAAGCGACGATGGCCGAGCAGCCGACCAGCTTGCCGGTGGTGGAATCTTCGAGGACGAAGAAATAGCTTTCTTCACCGTTGAAGCTCACTTCGGCAGCGAACGAAGCTTCGCTCGCGGCGATCTTGTCGCTCAGACGTTCCACGTCATCCGGCAAGGAAGTGACACCAATCGGGCTGTCCGCAGCCAGACGCTGTACCTCGCCCAGATCAGCCATTTGCGCGGGGCGCATCACCAGCATGGTGTCACTCCTTTCTCTTATAAATTCACAGAAAAAATAACCGGGCCTACATGGAGATCAATGTAGGAGTGAGCCTGCTCGCGATTGCGGTCTGTCAGAAACCAATGAGTCGACTGACAGACCGCAATCGCGAGCAGGCTCACTCCTACAGTTGATCTGGTCCGGCATAAAATTTTGATCGACGCCTGAAAAGCTCCAGGCGTCGAAGGGTCTATCAGGCTTGCGTCAGTGCTGCGGCAGCGCGTTCGAAGCGGTCGAGACCGGCATCGATATCGGCGTCTTCCACCACCAGGCTCGGCGCGAAACGGATCACGTCCGGGCCGGCTTGCAGAATCATCAGGCCTTCTTTTTCAGCGGCGTTGAAGATGTCTTTGGCCTTGCCTTTCCAGGCATCGCTCAGCACGCAACCGATCAACAGACCGAGGCCACGCACCTGAGTGAACAGGCCGTACTTCTCGCCGATCTGCTCAAGGCGCGCCTTGAATTTGTCGTGCTTGGCGTTCACGCCGTTCAGCACTTCTGGCGTGTTGATCACGTCGATCACCGCTTCCGCGACCGCGCACGCCAGCGGGTTGCCGCCGTAAGTGGTGCCGTGAGTACCGACGACCAGATGCTTGGCCAGCGCTTCGGTGGTCAGCATGGCCGCGATCGGGAAACCGCCGCCCAGGCTCTTGGCGCTGGTGAGGATGTCCGGAGTCACGCCGTAATGCTGGTAGGCGAACAGCTTGCCGCTGCGGCCCATGCCGGTCTGCACTTCGTCGAACACCAGCAGCGCGTTGTTCGCGTCGCACAGTTCGCGGGCACCTTGCAGGTAAGCCAGTTCGGCCGGCAGCACGCCGCCTTCGCCCTGGATCGGTTCCAGCACGACCGCACAGGTCTTGTCGGACACCGCCGCTTTCAGCGCGGCCAGATCGTTGTAAGGGACGTGGGTAATGCCGGTGATTTTCGGGCCGAAACCGTCGGAGTACTTCGACTGGCCACCGACGTTGACGGTGAACAGGGTACGGCCGTGGAAGCTGTTCAGCGCGGCGATGATTTCGTACTTCTCAGAGCCGAAACGGTCGAACGCCACACGACGGGCCAGCTTGAACGCGGCTTCGTTGGCCTCGGCACCGGAGTTGCAGAAGAACACGCGCTCGGCGAACGTGGCATCGATCAGCTTGTGCGCCAGGCGCAGGGCTGGCTCGTTGGTGAACACGTTGGACACGTGCCACAGCTTGTTCGCTTGCTCGGTCAGTGCACCGACCAGCGCCGGGTGCGCGTGGCCCAATACGTTGACGGCGATGCCGCCGGCGAAGTCGATCAGCTCGCGGCCGGCCTGATCCCAGACGCGGGAACCGGCGCCACGCACTGGAATGAAAGCGGCAGGCGCGTAGTTGGGAACCATTACCTGGTCGAAATCGGCGCGTTGTACCGCAGCGTGCTCAACGGACATCGGAGTCTCCTGATGAGAAACACTCGCCTGAAACTGGCGAGCTTGGTGAGGATTGTAAGGACAGTTTTCAGCCCGGCCTTGTCGCCAAGCGACAACTTCTTATAGCGCAAACCCCGGATTTTCACGGGTTTACGGCAATGCGACATATAGCGTCGCAAAGGCGCAGTTTAACGGGCGCCGCCGATTTGCGGCAGGCTGCAGAGAATACCAACTCCACCCCGCGACAAAGATATAAATATGTACCGCACAAAGGTGGTCCGTTCCTGATTTGCTGCGCGTTCTTTTCAACGCCAAGGATTGGCCCATGCACCTGACTCAGCCACCACCGCCAGTCTCGACTGCCGCGAGCGACGCGCAGCATCACGACGACCACTACCTGCCACTGAAAAACGCCGTACCCGACTGGTTCGGCAACACTTCATCGACCCGCCGCCAGGCGCTCCAGGACAGCCAGCCCCGTCTGTCCACTTCACTCCAATCGGTCCCCGCCGAACAGCATCAACAGATGAAAACCCTCAACGCCGCGCACTGGGCCGCGCAAAGCCAAGTCGACCAAAGCCTCGAACACCTGCAAGACGCCAGCGCCTTTGCCGAGCCCTTGCTCAAACAGGAACTGAACAAATCCTTCGGACTGGATCTGGATGTGCGCAATACCTTTGTGCGCCTGTACATCCCCGCAACCACCCCGTGGCTCCCGATCAGAACGGGCACGCGCGCTTGGACGGTCTCGTTACTGGAAGCCGCGCTGCACAACTTCGAGGAAGCGGAAACCCGTGACGACGCCTTCGACGTTGACTCGACCTTCGTCACCCGGCCCTCCACCACCGGCCAGTTCATGACCCTGCCGTCGATCAAGGCCAAACTGAGCATTGCCGCCTTCACCCAGCTGTGCCGAAGGCTGGATCTCGGTGCTCAGTACAAAGCCCATCTCGAAGACAACCTCGGCTATACCGATCCGATGGTGGCGTCTGTACTGCGCAGCAAACTGGACGACAGTCAGAAGGCCGCGATGAAAGCCGCCCTGCAATGGGCGCGGATGAATCGCGATGTGTCGGAAAGTTATTTTCGCTTGATCGACGCCGTGCTCGACGGCATGAGAGGGCTGTATGTCGGCGGCGCGCCCGTGCGGTGCCATGACATGGGGATGTTGTGCGCGCCGCTCACCGGTATCGTCGTCTTTGCCCCCGACCTGTATGCATCGCGCACCCCGGCGCGGGTGGTGGCCTACGTCCCGGATGATCCCGAGCACCCTTTCAAGGAATACGCATCGACCTACGAACTGTTTGTCGAACTGACGCGCCAGCTGCGTTCGAAAGACTATCAGCAGTTTTTCAGCCGCTTCGTGAACCACGAACATCGCGGCTTTTTCTTCAGCACCCTCAACAGCCGCTTGAGCCAAATGACATGGCATCCGCCGGAGTCCGGCAGCTCACTGCCCGCTTGGCGCGAAACACCTGTAGAACGACCGGATCTGCAAACCACACTGACACCGTTCCAGGTCGATCTGTGGCAACACCTCTATCAATCGAAACTGAACAAGATCTTCAACGATGCCCGGGTGATAGCCGTGCCCACCGCCATGGTGGACCAAAAAGCACGCTGGGCTTTCTGGGACTCGGTGAGCAACATCATCTCGAGCATCGTCCAGGCCGCCGCGCTGATCGTCGCGCCGTTCGTGCCGGTCCTGGGTGAAGCGATGATGGCGTACATGGCGTATCAAATGCTCGATGAAGCTTTCGAGGGCATCATCGAATGGGGACAGGGACGCACGAGCGAAGCGTTCGAACACCTGATGGGCACCGTCGAATCGCTGATCCAACTGGGTATCTTCGGCATGGGCGGCGCGATTGGTGCCGGCGAGTTTCGCAAGGTCTTGCCCAAGGAAGTGGTCGCCTTCATCGACCGCTTCAAGCCTGTACAACTGGCCAATGGCAAAACCCGCTACTGGGATCCCGATCTGGCCCGCTACCAGCACACGGCAGTGCCCGATGCCGGTTCAACGCCCAATGAACTGGGCCTGTACCCGCATCAAGGCAAGCAACTGCTGCCACTGGAAGACGCTCATTTTGCCGTGAGCGAAGGTGCGATTCCCGGCCAATACACGATCGAACATCCCACTCGGCCCGACGCCTACCAACCGACGGTGCGGCACAATGGCGCCGGTGCCTGGCACACCGAACTGGAACAACCACTGGAATGGGACACCGACACGGCGCTGCGGCGAATCAATCCTTCCATCGAGACATTCTCGCCTCCAGAGCGCGAGACGATCCTGCGTGTCAGTGGCGTCAATGAAGATGCCGTACGCAAGATGCATGTCGATCAACAAACTCCACCTCCTCTGTTGGCCGACAGCATTCAGCGGTTCAAGATCGATCAACAACTGCAACGCTTTATCGATCAACTCGACAGCAACGTGGCTGAGCAATACCTGCGTGCCGATCCGGCGACACAACTGCAACTGCTGACGCAACACGGCCGCTGGCCGAGCAGCCAACGCCTGCGTCTGGTTGATCAACGAGGCGAACTGCTCTGGCAATCCTCGGCGGACGCAACCTTGCCGCTGACCGAGCTTCGCTTGGACAGCCTGATCGATGGCGACCTGCTCAAGACCCTGCTGGCTTCTCTCGACGAGCAGCAAATCAAAGCGTTGCTCGCAGAACCTTTCAGCGGGCCGACGCCCTCGCTGGAAGTTCGCAGTCAGATGCTGCGCAAGCAACTGGCCCATCTCGCCCGACGCCACCGAAACTCGTTGTTCGAATCGCGCTATCAGGTCCTCCAGCACATTGACGATCCATTGGCCCAAACAATCATCGACCACGATCCGACACTGCCGGCCAGCCTCGTCCGTGAACTGCTCGAGACCGCCAGCGGTAGTGAATTGATACAGATCAGCAACGGAGAACTGCCGCCGCGCCAACAGGAATTCATGCAACTGGCCAATCAGGAAGTGCGCGTCACCCGCGCTTACGAAGGCCTGGAACTGAACGCCTTGAGCAATGCCGATTCCGATTCCCTTGCGCTGCACAGCCTCAAGCTGCTGCCAGGCTGGAGCGGCGATGTGCGCCTCGAAATCCGCGACGGACGTTACGAAGGCGCGGTACTCGACAGCATCGGACGCGAAGATGCGCCCGCTCGGAAAGTACTGGTTCGCCACCAGGACGGCCGCTATCAACCTTACGACGACCGCGGCCAGGAGCTGCATTCGGCCACGGATTTTTACTCCAGTCTGTTGTACGCATTACCGGACGGCGAACGTCAGAATCTGAACCTGCAGATCGGCCAGGGCGACGCGTTGAGTGCCGCAGTTCGTCAGCGATCACTTGAACGCGAGGAGCTACGCACCGTGCTGTTCGAAGCGCCGATCAGCCAACCGGCCGTGGACACGCTACGCCTGGCAGGCTTCGGCAATGATCGACTGAACGCACCCAGAAGCCTTGAAAATGCCGATTTTTTTGAAGCGGGTGAACTCGGTGCGATCGGCATCGAAAACCAGGACAACCTGGTGACCACAGGTCAGCGAATCGTTAGTCCCGAAGAGCGCGTGCAGGCGATCTATCGAGGCATGTCCAACGAAGAGGCGCGTAATTTCGTTGCGGTTTTCCAGAACAACACGGTTGAGTTCAACGCGGAACTGGCCAGGCGCCGCAACGAATACTTCAAGCTCAGTAATGACCTGCGTAGCTGGGAAATCGACGTCCCCGCCAATGACCCTGTCAGCGGCCTGCCGTTGACCTATATCGAACGCCGGGCAGCCCTGCAGAATCGCGCGCAGTTCCGAGAAGCGCTACTGCGTTGCTGGCGCAGGCAAACCCGGGGTCCCGCTGGGTACATGTTGCAGATTGCGCAACCCGTACTAGGGGAACTACCCGCACTGGAAGCGGACTTCAGCCACGTCGTCATGCTCTCCATCAATGGCAGCGCCAATACCAGGGCAGTGGACACCTTTATGCAACGCTTCACAGGTCTGCTGTATCTGGATGCGCAAAACCTCGATCTGCCGAGCCTGCCCCAATCGTTCACTGCAATGCCCAACCTGCGCCAGTTGATCTTGCGCGACTGCGGCATCACCCACTCGGCAACCAATCAGGCAGTGCTTGCATCGTTACCCAACCTTTCGCTGCTGGATCTGCGGGGCAATCCATTGGGCACGCCTCCCGACGTCAGCGCGATGCCTTCGTTGCGTTATCTCAATCTGACCAAGACAGACATCTCCACACTGCCGGACAACCTGCTCGATCACCCGAGACTGATCACCGGCAATTTCGATGGCAACCAGATCAGCGACATACCGGACGTTTTTTTCAACCTGACCAGCTCACTCAGTGACGGCTTCGGTTTTGCCGACAACCCGCTGTCGGCCGCCACCCGAGAGAAAGTGAAAACGTACTATAACCACACAGGCAAACATTTCGGAGTACGCCCGGATCCAGCCGATATTTTGCGCACCACCACGTTGTTTCCTGATCTGAACGCCGACCAGGCCAGTGAATTGTTGTATCGGCTTCCCGGCACATTGACTGACAGCCAGGCTCAGCTCGCCAGTTGGGAGGCCGAGCTCGCAACGTTGAAGACTGAACTCGGCGAATGGGCCAACCAGACACCTGCGCTCGACCCCGTTTTCAATCGACCTTTGACGCTGGATGAGCAAGCACTGGAGCGCAGTGCACGGGATGAGTTTCGGCAAAAACTGGAGCGTTTCTGGCGCACCCGATCAGCGTCTCTCAGAGAAAGCGAGCTGACCGCAACGCTTGATTTCATGGGCGACCTGCCGGCCTTGAGTGCCAATTTCGAGCATGTCTCGCGACTGACACTGACGGGCAATAAAAACCTCACGGCAGTACTGCCGTTCATTCAGCGCTTTGAGAATCTGACCACACTGGAATTGCACGCCTTCGACCTGGAGCCGATTGCCCTTTCGCAGATCAGGATGCCTCGCCTCAGCGTATTGGAACTCAACGATTGCGGCGTGGTGCTGACCCCTGAAAATCAGGCGACACTGGTTTCCCTGAACAACCTGCATACGCTGGACCTGAGCAACAATCCCCTGGGGACTTTCCCCGAGCTGAACCTGCTCCCCGAACTGACCTACCTCGATTTGTCCAACTGCGGCCTCAACGTGACGCCTGACGGGCTGGCCAGTCATCCGAATTTGCGCACTGCAATTATCAGCGGTAACCGCATCAGCGAAATCCCCGATGCGGTGTTCGAGCTGTCGGCCAATCAGAGTGACGGCTTCGACTTTTCCGACAACCCGCTGTCGGTGGCCACACGCAACAAAGTGAAAACCTATTACAGACGCACCGGACAAGACTTCGATGTGCGCGCAGAGACCAGCGATATCGCCCTCATGCGAGATCTGTTTCCGTCCCTGGATGAACAGGAGGCCAGCGATGTGATCTACGACTTGCCCGGAACCCTGGCCGATAGCAGGATTCAGCTCGTCAGGTGGCGGGCCGAGCTTAATCAGCTGACTTCGGACCTGACCGCTTGGGCACCGCAAGTTCCCAGCGTTCATCCCTTGACGGGTGAAGTTCTCACGGCCATTGAACTGTTTGACCAATACGCCGCCCGCTCCGAATTTGGCCAACAGCTGGAACGCTTCTGGCGTCGCCGGTCGGTCGAATCAGGCATGCGTGCGGATTTTTTTGAGTCCGACTTGAGGTTCATCGGTGACCTGCCGCAACTGACAACGGACTTCTCTCATGTCGTTGGTGTGAAGCTCAAGGGCAATGCCGCTATCGGTGCCCCCGACGCGTTCATCGATTTGTTCGTCAACACACGCGAGCTGGACCTGCAACAGTTTCCACTGGGTGAAATACCGCAGTCCGTGACCCACCTGCCGAAGCTCACGGAACTGACATTGAGAGACTGCGGCGTGACACTCAGCCCCGCCGACCAGAACACCCTCGCGACACTGAGCGACCTTGAACTGCTGGACCTGAGTCACAATCCACTGGCGGCGATACCCGACCTGCAGCCGCTGCCTGCCATGCGTGACATTCTGCTTTCGAACTCCGGCATTACGGCACTGCCCAATGGCTTCGCCGATCACCCGAACCTGAAAAACGCCTTGTTGAACGGCAACCGCATCACCAATCTGCCCGAAACTTTTTTCAGCCTCGATCTGGACCTCGCCGACGGCACCAATCTGGCCAGCAATCCACTGTCCCTGCCCACTCGCGAGCGCATCAAAACCTACTATGTCGAGCACGGACGCCATTTTGACGTGATGCCGGATGTCGGCGACCTGGCCAGCGCACAAAGGTTGTATCCATGGATGGACATCGACGATGCCAGTCACATGATCTATCACTTGCCCGGCACGCTGCGGGCGGGCACTGAGCAACTGCTGCGCTGGGAAGCGGAAATCAGCCAGATGATCAGCGACTTGAGTGCTTGGTCCGAACGCATACCGTTGCGCAATCCCATGACCGGCGAAATCCTGAGCGTACCTGAGCGCGTGGAAGAACAATTCAAGAGGAGAGAGTTCAGTCAAAATCTGGAACAGTTCTGGCGCGCCAGAAACACCGACAAGCCCGAACTGAGGCTCAATACGCTAGATATGGTTGCTCACTTTGCGGGGGAACTGCCGTCGCTGTCTGCCGACTTCAGCCACGTCGTCCGCTTGTCCATTCAGGGTAATGAAACGCTAAATGCCCCGGACAGTTTCCTGATGTGCTTCAAGGGATTGCAAGCCATGGAGCTGCGCGGCTTCAAGCTGGGCCGCATGCCACGGGCGCTGGCACTCATGCCGTCCCTCGAAACACTGATGCTGAACAGTTGTGGTGTGGTACTCGACGCCATGGGCCAGGCCACGCTTAGCACGATGAGCGGGTTGAAAGGACTGGACTTGTACAACAACCCTCTGGGCACTGCGCCGGATGTCGGAGCATTACGCGCGCTGTCGGCCCTGGATCTTTCCCGCACCGGTATTACTCAGGTGCCCGCCGGCGTGGGGCAGTTACCTCGCCTGCGTGACACGTTCCTCAGCGAAAACGCCATTGTCGAATTGCCGGAAGACTTGACTGGCTTTGGCACCAACGGGGTTGTCCTGAGGGCCAATCCACTGTCCACGGCCTCAAAAAACCGGATAAAAGCCTTCTACCAACTCAGTTATCAGAACCTGGGTGTTTTGGCTGAGCAGGCTGACATTGCCCTGGCGCGAGACCTGTATCCCGCCATCAGTGAAGCCGATGCCAATCATCTGGTCTATGGCCTGCCCGGGACAATGGCCGAAGGACGCATCGAATTGCTGCGTCGCCAGAGCGACCTCGCCACGCTACTGCGCGAGCTTGAGGTGTGGGCACGGGAGGTTCCGCGTGATCCGCTCACAGGCGCTAACATGGGCGACGAAGCACTACGCCAGGAAAACGCCAGACGCAGCTGGTTCAGGGATGGCCTGGAACAAAGCTTGCGCGTAGCGCCGGGAGGCCTGGCCTCTTCTGAGGTAGCCCTTGATCTGTCTTTCCATGGCGAGTTGCCGAAACTGAGCGGGCGTTTCGAGCAGACCAGCAAACTGACACTGACAAGTACTGCCAACGTGCACCCTCGGGTTGACCGATTGCTTGAGCTGTTCCCGTCACTCAAAAAACTGGATATTCGCGCCTATCAACTCAACGAGATTCCCGCCTCAATCTTGCGCATGAGCAATCTGACCAGCCTGGAACTGCCCCATTGCCGCATCGTACTGACTGAGCAAACCGTGAATGCACTGGCGGCGATGGAAAACCTGCGCATTCTTGACTTGAGCCACAATCCATTGGGGCTGACACCGGACCTGAGAAACTTCAACGCGTGTCACTCTCTGCGATTGAGCAACACGGGACTGACCGACGTACCGGTCGGCCTTTTTGAGATGCCGCAGCTGACGTATGCAGATCTTTCCGCCAACGCCATCATCGAACTCCCCGACCCACTGCCCTCTCCTGCTGACGGTAGAGGTGCCACCTATGACTTCAGCAACAATCCACTAAGCCTGGAGAGTCAGCAGCGTTTGACTATTTACAATGCGACCAATGAAACGCGACTGCAGGAGGAGCGAGAATGGCTGGCCAGCGCTTACCAAGCGCTGGACAACTTCAGGGATATGTCGTTTTCCGATTGAGCCAGACGTACGCCGAGACCTAACCGCGCTCTGGCGGCACTGACGACAATTCGAACGGACTGCTGCTGCGCCGCTGGTTGCGATCTTCCCGCGGCGTGGCGCCGAAGAAGTTGCGATAGGCGCTGGAGAAATGCGGCCCCGAGGAGAAGCCACACGAAAGGCCGATCTGGATGATCGACTTGCTGGTTTGCATCAACATCTGCCGGGCCTTGTTCAGGCGCAATTCCAGGTAGTACTGGCTCGGCACACGGTTGAGGTATTGCTTGAAGATGCGCTCCAGTTGGCGACGCGACACGCACACGTGTTGGGCGATTTCGTCGGTGGTCAGTGGCTCTTCGATGTTGGCTTCCATCAGCAACACCGCTTGAGTGAGCTTCGGATGGCTGGAGCCGAGACGGTTCTGCAGCGGGATGCGCTGACGCTCGCCGCCTTCACGAATGCGTTCAACCACCAGTTCTTCCGAGACTGCACCGGCCAATTCCGCACCGTGATCGCGGGCCAGCACCGCCAGCAACAGATCGAGCACGGACATGCCACCGCAGGCGGTCAGGCGATCGCGATCCCAGTCGAACAAGTGACTGGTGGCGATGACTTTCGGAAAACGCTCGGCGAAATCGTCCTGCCAGCGCCAGTGCACGGCAGCGCGATAACCGTCGAGCAAACCGAGTTGCGCCAGCGGGTACACACCCGCGGACAGACCGCCGATGACCGTGCCGGCACGCACCAATTGCTTCAGTGCACTGCTGAGAGCCGGCGCCAACGTGGTCGGTGGCTCGTCAGCGAGCAGGAACAGTTTCTGGAAATTTTCGAGTTTGCCGGCCCACGCTTCGCCGGGTAATTGCCAGGCACCTTCGGCGGGTGGCTCGGCTTGCAGGAACGACAGTTCGTAAACCACATCCGGGTGCACCCGCTGAGCAACACGCAAGGCTTCCTCCGCCAGCGCCAGCGTCAACGCTTTAGTGCTGGGCCAAATCAGGAAACCAATTCGATGGGCAGTCATGGGCGGGCAATCCGAAACGAGGAACAGTGATGAAGGCATGGGCCAATGCTAGCCCGTAAATGAACACAAATCTTGAGCCTGACGCAGATCCACCATCGGGACTGGAATTCCATTCCCATGTAGGAGCTGTCGAGTGGAACGAGGCTGCGATCTTTTGATCTTCAAAAACAGATCAAAAGATCGCAGCCTTCGG
>NZ_AKJR01000214.1:0-32139 GCF_000282235.1 Pseudomonas sp. GM24
GCCTTCGGCAGCTCCTGCATTTAAATGCGTACACCTGTAGGAGCTGCCGAAGGCTGCGATCTTTTGATCTTCAGAGCTTCAACTGACCTATTGCTTTGCTCAACTCCCCGGCCAACGTCGCCAGCTCATTACTGGTCGTCGCCGAATCCACTGTTTGCTGCACGGTGTTTTCGGTCACATCACGAATACTCACCACCGCCCGGTTCATCTCCTCGGCAACCTGGCTTTGCTGCTCCGCCGCCACGGCAATCTGCGTGTTGCTTTCACGCATCTGCGCCACCGCCCCGGTGATTTCCGCCAGTGCTTCGCCGGCCTCCTGCGCCTGCTGCACGCAATCGTCGGCTTTGTACGAACTCTCCTGCATGAAATCCACCGCATCGCGGGTGCCAGCCTGCAAGGCCGAGACCATCGTGGTGATCTCATCGGTCGAGGTCTGCACCCGCTTCGCCAGATTGCGCACCTCATCGGCGACCACGGCAAACCCCCGGCCCATTTCACCGGCGCGGGCGGCCTCGATGGCAGCGTTCAGGGCGAGCAAGTTGGTCTGCTCGGCAATGCTGTGAATCACGCTGACCACGCCGTTGATCTTCTGACTGTCCTCGGCCAGCCGTTGAATCATCTCGGCCGTCTGCTGCACACCGCTGGACAGCCCGGCAATCGAGTGCTGCACCCGCGCGACCACTTGCTGACCGCTGCCGGCGAGACCATCGGCGGTCTGCGACAAGTCGCGGGTGGCGCCGGCGTGTTGGGCGATGTGATAAACGGTGGCGGTCATTTCGTTGATCGCCGTGGCCGCTTGATCGGTTTCGCTCTGTTGACCAAGCATGCCGTGGCGCACTTCGTTCATGCTCGATGCCAGTCGCGCCGCGCCGACATCCAGTTGCCGTGCGGTGTTGGCCACGGTGGTGACGACGCGCTGGTAACCGGCCTGCATCGCGTTGAACGCATTGGCCATCTGCCCGACTTCGTCTTTGCCGGCCAGTGGCACACGAGCCGAGAGATCGCCGCTTTTCTCAACGTGAAGCATGACGTCCTTCAAGGTGTTGAGCTGGCTGAGCAGAAAGCGGATCAGCAGTTGCGAGGCACACAGCATGGCGAACATCAGGATGAACACTGCCACAGCGTAATTGGCGAAACGCTCGCTGAACACCTGACTCAGACTCGGGCCGTAGGCAATGACCGCAACTTGCTGGCCATCGGCGCGACTAAACACTTCGGCGCCCATCAGCGGGTTATCGCCGAACAGCGGCAGGTGATTGATCTCGTTCCAGCCGTTGCTTTCCGTGATTTCCAGCAAGGGCTGATCGTTCAGGCGCGGTGCTTCGCCGCGCTTGAAGGTCAGCACCTGATCGGTCTTCGGCAATGGCTGCCCGGCCGGCCAGGCCTTGAGCAATTGCGCCTGGGCTTGCGCCGAGGCCTGTGATGCGTGACTGCGCGCCTGTTGTTCGAGCTGCACGGCGTACAGCACCAGCAACAGGGTGGTGACGAAGGCGACCGCATTGACCGCCCAGAATTTGTATTTCAGCGAGATATTGCTAAGCCAGGCACCCATGGAGGTCTTCTCTGATAGCGGAAACAGTTTTGGCAAGGTGCCATTATTGTGCCGCTATGCAGAGGACTCGATTTGATGTGAGTCAAGAGATCAAAAGATCGCAGCCTTCGGCAGCTCCTACATTGGGATGGCGTACGCCCTGTAGGAGCTGCCGAAGGCTGCGATCTTTTGCGGCTTACGCCAATGCCGGGAGGTTGTAGAACGCGCGGGCACACGCGGTGGTGTGCGCCGCCAGATCTTCCTCGGTTTCGCCACGATGCAACGCCACTTCGCGCAGGACTTCAGTCAGATAGGCCGGCTCATTGCGCCCATTCTTTGGTTTCGGTCGCAGGGTGCGCGGCAGCAGGTACGGCGCATCGCTTTCCAGCATCAGGCGCCCGCGTTTGATCTCTTTCACCAGCGGATGCAAATGCGTGCCACGGCGCTCGTCGCAGATCCAGCCGGTGATACCGATGTGCAGGTCCAGATCGAGATAGCTGAACAGGGCTTTTTGCTCGCCGGTGAAGCAATGCACCACAGCGGCGGGCAGTTGATCGCGGAAGCCTTTGAGGATTTCCAACAGGCGCTGGCTGGCATCACGCTCATGCAGAAACACCGGCAATTGCAGTTCAACGGCCAACGCCAAATGTTCTTCGAGGACTTTTTCCTGCTGTGGGCGCGGCGAGAAATCACGGTTGAAATCCAGACCGCATTCACCCACGGCAACAACGTTTTTTTCTTGCAACAGACTGCGCAAACGTCGGGCGCTATCGGCGTTCCAGTCGCTGGCCGAATGCGGATGAATACCGGCGGTGGCGAACAACCGTTGACCGCTTTCATCCAGCTGTTGGCACAGCTCTAAAGCCTGTTCGCTACCCTCGACGCTGGTGCCGGTCAGCACCAGTTGGCAGACCCCGGCCGCATAGGCGCGATCAAGCACGGCCTGGTGTTTGTCGGCGAAACTGGGGTTGGTCAGGTTGACGCCGATATCGATGAGTTGCATGGTTGCTACCTCGGGCCGAAGGCCGGAAAGCATACCAGAGCTGTAGATTCATAAGAAAAGCCAAGAACTACAACGAGTTATAGCTGTCTTTTGATGCCGCGACGCAGCCCGGTTTGGCAGAAGTGCCATTACTGTGCCAGTCTCTCGCACTTTGCCAGCGCTCCAAGCGCTCTGTTTTTGTCGGTGATTTCGATCTTTCAGAGATGAAATTGCCCCGTATTCTTTCCGGAGAGTGGATGGTTCGTCCCTCGGTTTTGCTCCTGTTGTGTGGATCGTTGCTACTGCCGATGACGGCGGTCGCGCGCCTGCCCGGGCCGTTGCAAGCCGTGCCGGCGGCCAAGGTGCGGGACTTGTCCGAGATTCGCAGCAGCCGCGTATTGCGCGTGCTGGTCAACCAGAGCCGCAACAGCTCCGGCGAAGTTCAGGGCCAGGCCATCGGCGTCGAATACCATCGCCTGCGTGCCTTCGAGCAATACCTCAATGGCCATGCTCGCGATGGCCAGGAAATCACCCTCAAGATCATTCCCAAAGCCAAGGACCAATTGCTCGGCGCCTTGCAGCGTGGCGAAGGTGATCTGGTCGCACCGGGTGAATTGCTCGATCTGCAATCTGGCTATGCCGTGGCCAGTAGCGAACCGGTCGCCAGCAACGTGCCGCTGGTGTTGGTCGGGATCAAGGGCGAGCGACGCTACACCAAGGTCGAGCAACTTTCCGGCAAAACCCTCGCGTTGCCCACCGGCAGTGCGGCGGGGGAGGCGGTCAGTCAGCTCAATCAGAAACTGGCGTTGCACAAACTGGCGCCGATCAAGATCGAATGGGTCGATCCGACCCTGGCGGTCGAAGATGTGCTGGAGATGGTTCAGGGCGGGATTTTTCACCTGACCATCGTCGAACAACCTATCGCCGAGCGTTGGGGCAAGATCCTGCCGAAGCTGCGTTTTGACCGGCAACTGATCATCAGCGAGCCGGGCGAGGAGTACTGGTTCGTGCGCCGTGACGCCGCAATGTTGCGTGCAAGCATTGACCGCTTCCTCGGCGGTTACAAGAAACCCTCGAACGAAGATGCTGCGTTTTTGCGCATCTATCGACGCCTGTACCAAGTCCACAATCCGTTGGCTAAGGCCGATCGCCAGCGTCTCGAAAAACTGCGCCCGACTCTGCAAAAGCACGCCGCCGCGCAGAACATGGACTGGCTGAATCTGGCCGCACTGGCGTTCAAGGAATCACGCCTGCAACCCAACGCCCGTAGCGGCAGCGGCCCGACGGGGCTGATGCAGATCACGCCTTCCGCCGCTCAGCGAGTCGGCGTGAGCAATATTCAGAATCTCGATGCGAATGTGCAGGCCGGGGCCAAGTACCTGGCGATGATTCGCCGCAAGTTTTTCAACAGCCCCAAACTCAACGAGCGCGAGCGCATGGCCTTCACCCTCGCGGCCTACAACATTGGCCCCGAGCGCGTGCAGGGCATGCGCGCCGAGGCCCGGCGGCGCGGGCTGAATCCCAACCAGTGGTTCTTCCAGGTCGAGCGCATTGCCATGGAGCAGGTAGGAATGGGGCCGGTCAGCTATGTTAATAGCGTGAACAAGTATTACTTGGCGTTCGACCGGGAGCGGGAGTCGTTGGAGCCCGGGGCGCAAAAAGTCGTCTCACGGAAATGATCTAATAAACTGATTGTTATGGCGGAATATTTGCGCTTTTAACATGAATTTTACTGATTAATATAGCGGCCAACCAACACACACACAACTTCTCGCAAAAACAAGGAATGCCCCATGAGCTCTCTGATCAACAAAGTACTGTTCACCCGTGCCGGCTACGGTCTGACCATCCTGCGCATTGCCGTCGGCGTAATCTTCGCTGCGCACGGCTCGCAAAAACTCTTCGGTCTGTTCGGTGGGTATGGTCTGGCAGGCACCGCGCAGTACATGGACAGCATTGGCCTGCACCCGGGCTACCTGATGGCCACATTGGCGGGCGGTACTGAGTTCTTCGCCGGCCTGGCCTTGATCATCGGCCTGCTGGTGCGTCCGGCGGCGTTGGGCCTGACCTTCCTGTCGCTGGTGGCGATCTTCACCGTACACATCAGCAACGGTCTGTTTATGGCCAACAACGGTTACGAGTTCGCCCTGGCCCTGCTCGGTGGCAGCCTCGCCGTCCTGATCGAAGGTGCCGGCAAGCTCTCGGTGGACCGCGCCATCGCCGGTTAAGCGCTCTGGCTCAAGGAAAAGGCTCGCATTGTGCGGGCCTTTTTTTGTTGCGGCTGATTCTTGACACTGATCGGTCACGTTCTCTAGGATGTTGCCCATGCGCCGATTTAAACAGCTACTTGCGGGGCGCCAGGTGACTTCAACAGTTGCCGTCAGAAGCCGGAACAGGGCTTCGAAATACCGCTAAAGCGCTGGTTCGGTGTTGCCTCTCACCTGCCATGCAGACTTTTGAGGCAGAGACACGACACGATGAATGCACTACGCCCTCCAGCACGTCCCGCGCCGATCACGGCACATATCACCCAGCGCAACCCGAAAATTCTCCTTGGTGGCAAACATCAGCCGACGCTGTTGCGTTATCTCGATGGCTGGCCACGTCGCAGCGGCGGTCCTGCCGCGTTCCTGATCCAGTTTGTCGAAGACGGCGAGTCGCTGGCGCGTTTTGCCAGTGACAGCTTTGATCTGGCGGTGATTCAAGCGCCGAGCGTTGAGGATGCGCCGGAGATGATCAAGCAACTGACCCGCGTTGCGCGGCAGGGCTTGATCACCCGACGCTGATACGCTTTACGGATAGTCGATAGCGACGATGTAAACGAACTGTTCACCCGTCGGCGTCTGCACCCGGACTTCTGCATCCAGCGCCTTGCCGATCAAGGCGCGGGCCAGTGGCGAGTCGATGCTTATCAGACCCAGTTTCAGATCCAGTTCATCCGGGCCGACGATGCGGTAGCGCGATTGCTTGCCGTCTTCGTCTTCGATGGTCACCCACGCGCCGAAGTAGACCTTGTTCGGATCACTGGGTTTTTCACTGACGACTTTCAATGCTTCCAGGCGTTTGGTGAGAAAGCGCACGCGACTGTCGATCTCGCGCAGCATCTTCTTGCCGTAGGTGTATTCGGCGTTCTCCGAGCGATCGCCCTGAGCCGCCGCCTCGCTGACCGATTGCGTCACTTGCGGGCGGCGCACATGCCACAACTCATGGAATTCGGCGCGCATCCGCGCTTCACCTTCGGGGGTGATCAGCGCGGTGCCGGCGGAGCGGGGAGGGCGATAACGGCTCATGGCAACTTCTTGTGATTAAGACCGCTTGAGTCTATCAACCCTCACGCAACACTGTCAGTGGACTTGCATTGAGTGCCCGGCGCGTTCCGAACACGCCGGCTCCCCCAATCAGCGCCGCGCCAATCAACGGCAGCACCAGCAACCATGGATGCGGGTGCCACGGTAGATCGAACGCGTAGCGATACAACACCAGACTCACCACTTCCGAGCCGATCGCCGCGAGCAATCCGCTGACCGCACCGAGCAAACCGAACTCGATACGCCGTGCCTTGATCAGCAACTGCCGCTCCGCCCCCAGTGCACGCAACAGCGCGCCTTGGCGAATGCGTTCATCGAGCGTCGCCTGCAAGCCGGAAAACAGCACGGCCATTCCCGCTGCCAAAACAAACAACAATACATATTCCACGGCCAGGGTGACTTGGGCGAGGATGCTGCGCAGTTGTTCCAGCAGCGCTTCGACCTGAAGAATGGTCACAGCGGGAAAGGTTCGCGACAGTTCGACGATCTGCTGATCATGACCCGGAGCCAGATAGAAACTGGTCAAGTAGGTCGCGGGCAGATCCTTCAAAGTGCCGGGCTGGAAAATCATGAAGAAGTTCGGCTGAAAATTATCCCAGTTGATCTCGCGCAGGCTGGTGACCTTCGCCTCGCGATTGACCCCGCCGACACTGAACACCATGTGGTCGCCGAGTTTGAGCTGGAGGCTTTCGGCGACTTTGCCTTCCACCGATACGCCGGGAACATCGTCGGTCGGCTGATCTTTCCACCACTCACCGGCAGTGAGCTTGTTGCCCGCCGGTAAATCAGCGGCCCAGGTCAGACTCAAATCTCTTTGAACCGCGCGGTCGCCCGCCGAATCCTTGCTGACGATTTGCTGCACGGCTTCGCCGTTGATGCTGATCAATCGTCCCGGCACTACCGGATACAGTGGCGCGGCTTGCGCGGACACTTTGATCAGGTGATCGGTGAACGCCTGTTTGTCTGCTGGCAGGATGTTCAGAGCAAAATAGTTGGGAGCGTTTTTCGGAAGCTGGTTTTGCCAGGTGTCGAGCAGTTCGCCGCGCAGCAGGGCGATCAAGGCCATCGACAGCAGAATCAGACCGAATGCCAGCGATTGACCGGCCGCTGCCAAGGGATGGCGCAGCAACTGGCCCAGGCCCAAGCGCCATGGCAGCGAAGCTCGGGCGAGCATCCGCCGCAGGCTTTGCAGCAACAACAGCAGCAAACCACCCAAGACCAACGCGGCGACCACGCCACCGCCGAGCAGGGCGAATGTCAGCAGCAGATCGAGGCTCAGGCGCCACATGATCAAACCGAGCGCACCCAACGCGGCGCCATAAACCATCCACGTGCTCGACGGGATCGGCAGCATGTCGCGGCGCAGCACCCGCAGCGGCGGCACGCGACCCAATGCGGCCAGCGGCGGCAAGGCGAAACCGGCCAACGCCACCAGCCCGGTGCCGATCCCGGCGATGGCTGGAAACAGCCCGCCCGGTGGTACATCGCTTGGCAACAAATCATGCAGCAGCGCGAACAAACCCAGTTGCGCCAACCAGCCGAGCAATGCACCACTCAGTGCGGCGAGCAGCCCGAGCACGGTCAACTGCAAACTGAACAGCACCATGGTTTCCCGGCGCGAAAGACCAAGGCAACGCAACAACGCACTGGCATCGAAACGGCGACTGGCAAAACGGTTGGCCGATAACGCCACCGCGACACCGGCCAACAGCACGGCGACCAGACTGGCCATGTTCAGATAACGCTCGGCTTTGCCCAGTGCACCGCCAATCTGCCGGTTGCCATCGCGCGCATCCTGAATCCGCTGGTTCGCGGCGAGCCCGGGTTTGATCAGTTGCCGATAGGTTTCCAGCGCCTGCGGTTCACCGCGCCACAGTTCGCGGTAACTCACGCGGCTGCCGGGTTGCACGACGCCGGTAGCGGCGAGGTCGTCGAGGTTGATCATCACCCGCGGCGTGAGGCTGTAAAAGTTGCCGGCGCGATCCGGTTCGTAGGTCAGCACGCGGGTCATTTTCAATGTCTTCATGCCGACATCGATGCTGTCGCCGATCTTCAGATCCAGTGCGGTCAGCAGGCGTGCTTCGACCCAGGCTTCGCCGGGTTGCGGTTCACCGCCGGGTTCTTCGGTGGCGAAGGGCGCTGGCGCACTCTTCAGTTCGCCGCGCAACGGATAGGCGCGGTCGACGGCTTTGATGCTCGACAGCTGAATGCCGTTGTCGGTGGCGATGACGCTGGAGAATTCCACCACTTGCGCATGCTTCAGACGCAGCTCGGTGCCGCTTCTGATCTGTTCTTCGCGTGCTGGCGAACTTCCCTCAAGCACCAGGTCGGCGCCGAGGAACTCGGTCGCGCGCAGCATCATCGCGCCATTCAGTCGGGCACCGAAATAGCCGATGGCGGTACTCGCCGCTACTGCAACGACCAAGGCGAAGAACAACACGCGCAATTCACCGGCGCGGGCATCGCGCAGGAGTTGGCGTATAGCGAGACTGAACAGACGCAACAGCGGCAAACGTGCCATCAAGGCTCCAGAGGGGCGACCAACAGCCCGGCTTCAAGACGGATCAGGCGCCGGCAGCGATGGGCCAGGCGTTCGTCGTGGGTCACCAGCACCAGGGTGGTGCCGCGTTCCTTGTTCAATTCGAAAAGCAGATCGCTGATGCGCTCACCGGTGTGGCTGTCGAGGTTGCCGGTCGGTTCGTCGGCAAACAGCACATCGGGCTCGGCGGCAAACGCACGGGCGATCGCAACACGTTGTTGCTCACCACCGGAGAGCTGGCGCGGCGAGTGCGTGAGGCGCTGGCCGAGTCCGACGCGCTGGAGCAATTCGGTCGCGCGTTCACGGGCGTCTTTGCGGCCATCGAGTTCCAGCGGCAGCATGACGTTTTCCAGTGCGTTGAGACTGTCGAGCAATTGAAAAGACTGGAAGACGAAACCGACATGCTCGGCACGAATGCGTGCGCGCTGGTCTTCATCAAGATTGCTCAGTCCTTGCCCGGCGAGAATGACTTCGCCACTGCTCGGCAGGTCGAGACCGGCGAGCAGGCCGAGGAGGGTGGATTTGCCTGAACCGGATGCGCCGACGATGGCGAGGCTGTCGCCCTTGTTCAGTTCCAGGCTGAGTTCGTGCAGGATAGTCAGTTCACCTTCCGCGCTGGGAACCACTTTGCTGAGGTTCTTCGCGGTGAGAATGCTTGCGCCCATGGAGAATCCGATGCGTGTGTGGTTTTTGAGTGCTGGCCTGGCCTTGATGTGCATGGCCCAGAACGCAGCGGCGGGTACTGTCCTGATCGTTGGCGATAGTATCAGCGCCGGTTTCGGACTGGATACCCGCTTGGGGTGGGTGTCGTTGCTCGAACAACGGCTCAAACAGGAGGGTTTCGACGACAAAGTGGTCAATGCCTCGATCAGTGGCGACACCAGTGCCGGAGGCCAGGCACGGCTGCCGGCGCTGCTTGCAGAGCATAAGCCGGAACTGGTGATCCTCGAACTGGGTGGCAATGATGGCTTGCGCGGAATGCCGCCAAATCAATTGCAACAAAATCTTGCCTCGATGATCGACAGCTCGCGTCAGAGCGGGGCCAAGGTGCTGTTGCTCGGCATGCAACTGCCGCCCAATTACGGCAAGCGCTACACCGATGCTTTTGCCGAGGTCTACGGCAAACTCGCCGACGATAAAAAGATCCCTCTGGTGCCGTTTTTCCTCGACGGCGTCGGCGGTCATCCAGACCTGATGCAGGCCGATGGTCTGCACCCGGCGGCCGGGGCTCAGGGCAAGTTGCTGGAAAATGTCTGGCCGACGCTAAAACCGCTGTTATGAGGCTTTTCTAAGGGCAGGCTTTCGGCTAATGTGGCGCCCCCTTATTTGGAGCCCCCGATGTCGCGTTCTGCCTGGTCCCTGTTTGCCTACCAACTGATCGAGCCTGACGAGCAGCTGGATCTGTTCGCCTGCCAGGAAGTGCGGGTGCATCTGGTGACCCGGCAACTCGAACTCGGTGGTTCGGCCGATCGCACCCTGTGCGGCAGTCTGCTGCCGGCGCAGCCGCGCTGGTCGAGCGTGGATCGCCGGGTGTTTCAGGATCAGCGCCTGTGCTCGCTGTGCCGGGCGATTCTGGAGTCGCAGAAGCGCGGCACCTCGCCAATCTGGCCGGAGCTGCGTTTCGAGCTTTAAGAGCAAAAGATCGCAGCCTGCGGCAGCTCCTACATGGGTTCGCGTAATCCTGTAGGAGCTGCCGAAGGCTGCGATCTTTTCGCATTCAGCACGGTCCATCGGCGTGGCTCCCCGAATATTCAAAGTGCGGTGTACAATCGCGCTCTTATACCCTTGTTGATCATGCGAAGGATTTTCCGGATGTTGCCGCGCTTTCCTGCCGTCACCCGCTGCCTGTCACTTGCCGCCCTGTGTGTGGCCGGTCCCGTTGCTGCATTGGAGTTTCCCCTGCCACCACCCGGTGAAGACATCATCGGTCAGGTGCAGGTGATCAAAGCCAAGTACGAAGACACCTTCGCCGATCTGGGCACGAAGTACGATCTGGGTTACTCGGAAATGGTCGCGGCCAACCCGGGCGTCGATGCCTGGTTGCCGGGCGCCGGCACCGAAATCGTTCTGCCGACCCGTTTCATTCTGCCGCCGGGCCCGCGCGAAGGCATCGTCATCAACCTCGCCGAATACCGCCTCTACTACTTCCCGAAAGGCAAGAACGTGGTGTACACGTTCCCGCTGGGTATTGGTCGTGAGGGCTGGGGTTCGCCGATCGCGCACACCTCGATTACCGCCAAGACGCCTAACCCGACCTGGACGCCTCCAGCGTCGATCAAGGCTGAACACGCCGCTGACGGCGACCCGCTGCCGAACGTAGTGCCGGCCGGCCCGGACAATCCGCTGGGTCCGTTCAAGTTCACCCTGGGCACGCCGGGCTACCTGATCCACGGTTCGAACAAGAAATTCGGTATCGGCATGCGCACCAGCCACGGCTGCTTCCGCATGTTCAACAACAACGTGCTGGAAATGGCCAGCATGGTCCCGGTCGGTACCTCGGTGCGCATCCTCAACGATGCCTACAAGTTCGGCAGCAGTGGCGGCAAGGTCTATCTGGAAGCGCACACACCAATCGACGACAAGGGCAACCCGTCGGTGGTCGACAAGCACACTGCCGTGATCAATGCGATGCTCAAGCGTGAAGACGTCACCAGTAACCTGCGCGTGAACTGGGATGTGGTGCGTGATGTGGTCGCGGCTGAAGATGGTCTGCCAACTGAAATCGGCACGCCGAATACCTCGGCGCCGATAGTCTCGAACACACCGATCGACTTGCAGCAGTAAGTCGAGATCAAAAACCCGCCGATGCGTGTAGCGTCGGCGGGTTTTTTATTGCCCGGGGAAAAGCATCGGGCACAAAAAAGCCGACCCGAAAAATCGGGTCGGCTTGATAACAATCCCGAGGGATTATTACTTGCGGCTAGCTTTGTCCAGCATGCGCAGAGCACGCTCGTTAGCTTCGTCAGCAGTCTGTTGTGCTTTTTGAGCAGCAGCCAGAGCTTCATCAGCTTTACGGTAAGCTTCGTCTGCACGAGCCTGGGAGCGAGCAGCTGCGTCTTCAGTAGCGGTCAGACGTGCTTCGGTTTCTTTCGATGCGCTGCTGCAACCGGTAGCCAGAACTGCGGCCAGAGCCAGAGCAGAGAATTTCAGAACGTTGTTCATCGTGTTCCCCTTCAAGGACTTTCAAATTAAGTGGCTGTCTCCTCACGATTGAGGAAATAGCCGGCGTACATACTACCCATTACTTGTAGTAAGTAAACTGACGTAAGGCAAGAAGCAAAAAAAATTGTAGGCGTTGATTCTTTTTCGAGCAACTTTTAACTGCACTGCTTAAAAAATACCCAGCTGCAAGCCCCGAGCTGAGCGAGTTAATGAGAAAAAGTTCCCGTTGCCACGTGCTGTTTTTGCAGTCTTGGCTAAAGTCTGTCTAGATGAATTCGTCCACACTTTTGTTCCGATTTTGCGCGCTGCTTCGCTTATCTTTGTCCATGTTGAGGTGACTTTAAAAAAGGCTGCACGTCTTAAGTCTCAACATCCGGCAATGTTCAGGTGAGTGGCCCGGGAAGATCTTCTCCCCAATCACCTCTGCGTCCATCGGAGCAACCCCCGTCAACCCGCTTGATGACGAGCGTACCTTGAGCATTTTTGCCAATGGTGCCTACTATTTATCAGGTGCCAGGTTGCGCGAGATCGGTGTGGCTCTTCTCGGTGTCCATCAGGCACGGGGTGGCGTAGATGTTCCTTCGCCGGAAAAACATCGGTAAGGTAGGGGTCAGAATTCAAGACCCGCGAGGAGTAGTGATGAGCGAGGCGTTGTCCATCCACCATGACCAGGCTGGTCATCAGTTCGAGACCAATGTGGACGGTCATCGTGCCTACCTGACCTATATGGATCTGGGGAAACAGACCCTGGATATCTATCGCACCTTCGTGCCCAACGCCCTGCGTGGCCGTGGCATTGCCGCAGCGCTGACCGAAAGCGCGCTGCAGTACGCCGAAGAAATGGGCTACACGGTGATCCCGTCATGTTCCTACGTCGAGCGCTACATGGAACGTCATCAGCGCCGCGCCGCCAAAATCTGAATCGCACACACAAAAACGCCGGGCATTGCCCGGCGTTTTTTTATGCCTGTAAAACGCGTATCAGCTGCGCTGGCGTTTCGGCAGAACATCCTTGAGCTTGGCGTGCATGCTGCGCAGGGTGTTCTCGGTGGCGGACCAGTCGATGCACGCATCGGTGATCGACACGCCGTATTGCAGGTCGGCGAGGTCTTTTGGAATTGCCTGGCAACCCCAGTTCAGGTGACTCTCGACCATCAGGCCGATGATCGATTGATTGCCTTCGAGGATCTGGTTGGCGACGTTTTCCATCACCAGCGGTTGCAGGGCCGGGTCCTTGTTGGAGTTGGCGTGGCTGCAATCGACCATGATGTTCGGCTTGATCTTCGCCTTGTTCAGCGCCTGCTCGCACAGGGCCACGCTGACCGAATCATAGTTCGGCTTGCCGTTGCCGCCGCGCAGCACCACGTGACCGTAGGCGTTGCCTTTGGTGGTGACGATCGACACGCCACCTTCCTGGTTGATGCCAAGGAAACGGTGCGGGCTGGACACCGACTGCAAGGCGTTGATCGCCACAGTCAGACCGCCGTCAGTGCCGTTCTTGAAGCCGACTGCCGAGGACAGGCCGGAAGCCATTTCGCGGTGAGTCTGCGATTCGGTGGTACGCGCGCCGATGGCCGACCAGCTGATCAGGTCCTGCAGATATTGCGGGGAGATCGGGTCGAGGGCTTCGGTCGCGGTTGGCAGGCCTTTTTCGGCCAGATCCAGCAGCAACTGACGACCGATGTGCAGACCGTCCTGAATCTTGAACGAGTCATCCAGGTACGGATCGTTGATCAGGCCTTTCCAGCCGACGGTGGTGCGTGGCTTCTCGAAATATACGCGCATGACCAGATACAGGGTGTCGGAAACTTCCGCAGCCAGCACCTTGAGGCGATCGGCGTATTCGTGGGCAGCCTTGATATCGTGGATCGAGCACGGGCCGATCACTACGAACAGACGGTGGTCGGTGCCATCAAGAATGTTGCGAATGACTTCGCGACCCTTGGTGACGGTGCGCAGGGCAGCATCGCTCAGAGGGATATCACGCTTGAGCTGATCGGGAGTGATCAGGGTCTCGTTAGAGGCGACGTTTAGGTCGTTGATCGGTAAATCAGCCATCGTTTACTCGTCAGGTCACGGGTGCCGGCCGCCAGCGATCCCCGCGCGGCGGAGCACAGCAGATTTAAGCGCGTCGGGGAGCGGAACCTTAGCGCGTAAAGCGCCTGCTAGACAATGGGCAAAAGGTGCTTTAGTCCAGCGCTGGCTGCGCAAAAGCCTTGCGCACGCTGTCGTGGGAGAACTCGTCGGCGTGTTGCTCGACCCATTGCAGGGCGACTGCCTGAATTTCTTGCAGGTCATCGTGGGTGTCGTGCATGCGGCAATAGCGCTCGATCTGACACACTTGCTCACCCATTCGCGCACTGAACAGTGTCTGCTCATCGGTGAACGCGATGCCCACCAGATAGCCTTTTTTGCGTCGCAGGCACCACGCCACATAGCCCGGATAACAGATGTCGGCATTGAGTGTCGGCATGCGTACTTGCAGGGCGGTGCCATGGCGCCAGGCACGGTGGTAATTGCAAGCGATGCCGCCGAGGCTGATAGTGTGCAGCTGTTGCCTGGAAATACACTCAGGCTTGAGCAAGGTTAATTCAACCGGCACCTCGTCCGGATGAGGAATGAAACGTCCCATGAGCACAGACTCCCTGTGTCGGCCATTTGACATTGTTTCCCCCAGTATAGTGGTCGAATCCGAACTGACCGATTTCGACGCCGACCAACGGCTATTGGCGATGAGCGGCGTTTCGCTGGTGATTTTCACCAGCGTTGGCTGCGCCAGTTGCCGTTATGCCCGCGAGGTGTTGCCGGGACTCGATCTGGCAATCGATCAGTTGTGCTGGATCGATGCCGGCGACAACGGCGGGTTGGTGGAGCGCTATCAGGTCTTTCATTTGCCGGCGCTGTTTGTGGTGCGCGACGGCGAGTTCTTTGGGGCATTGCACACGCGCCTGACGGCCGATGCGCTGAACGCGGCGCTGGCGCAGGCACTGGGTCGAATTGCAGAGGAGTTGCCATGATGGGGGCAGTGAATAAACCGGTCATAGGGATTATCGGTACCGGTGCAATCGGGGGGTTTTACGGTGTGATGCTGGCGCGCGCCGGTTTCGATGTGCACTTCCTGTTGCGCAGCGAGTTTTCAGCGGTGGCCGAGCGCGGCTTGCACATCAACAGCGCGGTGCATGGCCCGCTGACGTTGCATCCGGCGCAGGCCTATTCGTCGGCCGAAGACATGCCCAAATGCGACTGGCTGTTGGTGGGAGCGAAAACCACCAGCAACGCCGGCCTCGCGCCTTCAATCATTCAAGCGGCCAAACCCGATGCGAAAGTGCTGGTCCTGCAAAACGGTCTCGACGTCGAGGACAGCCTGCGTGAACTGCTTCCCGATTTTCTTCACCTGCTGGGCGGTTTGTGCCTGATCTGCGTGCATCGTGAGGGGCCTGGACAAGTCACCCATCAAGCCTTGGGCGCGGTGAACCTCGGTTATCACAGCGGTCCGGCCAGTGATGACGTCGCACGTATGGCGATTGTCGAGGAGGGGGCCGGGTTGTTCCGCGCTGCCGGAATCGATTCCCAGGCCATGCCCAATCTGCAACAGGCGCGCTGGCAGAAACTGGTGTGGAATATTCCTTATAACGGACTTTCGGTTCTGCTCGGCGCCAGCACCACACCGCTGATGGCCGATGCCGACAGTCGCGCGTTGATTCAGGCGTTGATGGCCGAAGTGGTGCAGGGCGCCAAGGCCTGCGGCCATGACGTGCCGCCGGGATACGCCGACTATCTGTTCATGATGACCGAGAAAATGCCCGACTACTGGCCGAGCATGTACCACGACTTTTCACACAAACGCCCGCTGGAGCTGCAAGCGATCTACGCTCGGCCATTGGCAGCGGCGAAAGCGGCGGGCTGTGAGCTGCCGCGCATCGAAGCGTTGTATCGCAATTTAAGTTTTATCGACCGGCGCAACGTTTAAGCCGGTCGCTCTGGGGGAAGGCATGGCCAAGAACATCGATGACAAACTGGTGCTGGCGATTTCGTCGCGCGCCTTGTTCGACCTGAGCGAGAGCCACAAGGTCTATCTGTCGAGCGGGGTCGAAGCCTATCGGCAATATCAGATCGAGCACGAAGACGAAATTCTTGCGCCCGGCGACGCCTTCCCGCTGGTGGAAAAACTCCTGAGCCTGAACAGTCGCCTCGGCCGAGCACGGGTCGAGGTGATTCTGGTCTCGCGCAACAGCGCCGACACCGGACTGCGCGTGTTCAACTCGATTCACCATTACGGTCTGGCGATTTCCCGCGCGGCGTTCGTCGGCGGGCGCAGTCCGTATCCGTATTTGAAAGCGTTCGGTTGCGACCTGTTTCTGTCGACTCATGCCGAAGATGTGCGCGCCGCGCTGGATGCCGGATTCGCTGCTGCAACCATTCTGTCCGGTGGCGCCAGCCGCGCGGCCAGCGACGAATTGCGCATCGCCTTCGACGGCGACGCGGTGATCTTTTCCGATGAGTCGGAGCGCGTCTATCAATCCGGCGGATTGGAAGCGTTTCAGGCCAAGGAGCGTGAAGCCGCCCGCGAGCCTTTGCGCGGCGGGCCGTTCAAAGGTTTTCTGGCAGCGCTCAATCTGTTGCAGCGCGAGTTTCCCGATGACGATTGCCCGATCCGCACGGCGCTGGTCACCGCGCGTTCGGCGCCGGCCCATGAGCGGGTGATCCGCACCTTGCGCGAGTGGGACATCCGCCTCGACGAATCCCTGTTCCTCGGCGGCCTGACCAAGTCGGCGTTCCTTGAAGCGTTTGCTGCCGACGTGTTTTTCGACGATCAGGCCGGCCACTGCGAACTCGCCCGCGAAGTCGTTGCCACCGGCCACGTACCGCACGGCATCAGTAACGAACCGTCGGTCTAAAGCCTACGTGCTTCAAGACGTTGCGTCGCACGTCGTACTCGCCAAGGCACTGCTAAGCTGAATCAAATCTCCGCCATGTTGGCACGCGAGGAGGTCATATGATTCGTTCGATGCTGTATGCCACTGACCTCGGTCTGTACGCACCGTTAGTGATGCAGCATGCCTTGGCGCTGGCGCGAACATTCAATGCCGATTTGTACGTGGTGCACGCGGTGGAGCCGATGGGGCTGTTTGCCGAATCGGTGTTGCAGAGCTATCTCGACGAGCAGGCATTGAACGAATTTCACAGCCAGGGTCTGAAAACTGTCATCGCCAATATCGAGCAGCGGGTGCTGGAAAGTTTTCGCGAAGAACTGGGAGATGAAGGCGAGCAGGATCTGCAGCGCATTCGCGCGGTGCGCGTGCTGCAGGGTGATCCGTCGCAAGTGATACTCGACCAGGTGCAGAAACTCTCTGTCGATCTCCTGATCGTCGGCAGTCACAGCCACGGGGTGGGCGCGGAAACGCCGTTGGGGCGCACGGCGGCGCGGGTCCTGCAATTGGCCAAGGTGCCGGTTTATCTGGTGCCGTTGGTGGAGCGTCGGCGGCGGGAGGATCGCTGAGGCAGGAATAATGGCGCTTTGATAAAAAAGTTCTAGATTTATTATTCAAACCATTAATATAGTTATATACCGTCGCTGATGCCCGTGGCGTCTACCTGCTTTGAGGGATTCATATGAAGCTTCAACAATTGCGCTACATCTGGGAAGTGGCGCACCACGACCTCAACGTTTCCGCTACAGCCCAAAGCCTTTACACCTCGCAACCGGGCATCAGTAAACAAATCCGCCTGCTGGAAGACGAACTTGGCGTCGAAGTGTTTGCTCGCAGCGGCAAGCACCTGACCCGCGTGACCCCGGCCGGCGAGCGCATCATCACCACCGCCGGTGAGATTCTGCGCAAGGTCGAAAGCATCAAGCAGATCGCCCAGGAATTCTCCAACGAGAAAAAAGGCACCCTGTCGATCGCCACCACCCACACCCAGGCACGTTACGCACTGCCGCCGGTGATCAGTAATTTCATCAAGCAATACCCCGACGTGGCGCTGCACATGCACCAGGGGTCGCCGATGCAGATCGCCGAAATGGCCGCTGACGGCACTGTGGATTTTGCCATCGCCACCGAAGCGCTGGAGCTGTTCGGCGACCTGGTGATGATGCCTTGCTACCGCTGGAACCGCTGCGTGGTCGTGCCGCAGGGCCACCCGCTGACCAAGCTGCCGAAGCTGACCCTCGAAGCCTTGGCCGAATACCCGATCGTGACTTACGTGTTCGGTTTCACCGGCCGGTCGAAACTCGACGAAGCTTTCAGCCATCGTGGCCTGACGCCGAAAGTGGTGTTCACGGCTGCCGACGCCGACGTGATCAAAACTTACGTGCGCCTGGGCCTGGGCGTGGGCATCGTGGCGAAAATGGCCGTCGACACCAAGCTCGATAATGATTTGGTGGTGCTGGATGCCAGCGAACTGTTCGAATCGAGCATCACCAAGATCGGTTTCCGTCGCGGCACCTTCCTGCGTGGATTCATGTGCGACTTCATCGAGAAGTTTGCCCCGCACCTGACCCGCGAAGTGATGGCCAAAGCCATTCAGTGCCACAACAAGCAGGAACTGGAAGAACTGTTCGACGGCGTCGAACTGCCGGTTCACTGATCCGTTGAATCAGAGCACCTCGGTGACAGCAAACTGTTGCCGGGTGCCCGCCACCAGTATCTCCACCTCATCACCTTCTAGCTTGCCCAGCAGACTTTTGCCCAGCGGCGAGCGCGGGGTGATGACGGTAATCGGCTGACCGACCACGTCGACTTTCAGACCTGCCGCATCCGGTGCCAGAAACAGCCATTGCTCGCGACCCTTTTCGTCTTCCAGACCGAGCAGGGCGCCGACCTCGATGCCACGATTTTCATCGTAGGCACGCAGAGTCAGGTTCTGGCACAGCGCCAATGAATGGCGAATTTCTTCGACACGTTTCGCCTGTCCGGCCGCCAGATACGACGCCTCAAGACCCAGCGTGTCGTACTTGTTTTCGGCGATGTTTTCTTCGTGGGTTGCGGTTTCGTAAGCGGTTTGTGCGGCGCGTTCGGCGATGTCGAGGTCAACGCGCAGCTTGTCGAGAATCAGTTGGTGGACGCTGTGTTTGTTCATGATCAATCGCAGAATTGCAAAACGTTGGCGCGGCTTTTCTCGCTTGGAGCCGTCTGATCCTGCTGCAGCCAGAACTGGCATTTCGGGTTCGACTGATTTCGCGAACTGCTGCGCGCTTGATCGAGTCGAGCCTGCTGTTCATTCTTGCGCAGGTTTTCTTCGTACTGGTCGAACAGCGGGCTCTGCGGCGGAATGTCCGGCTGCACCTGCACGGCGGGCGGATTGGCCAGTTGCTGCACCGCTTGAGCCACCGGTACCAATTGCTCTTTGAAGACAAAATGCGACAGCAGCCAACAGGTCAGCGCAATGGCGAGAAAGCCCAGCCACATGCCCAAGGCAATGCTGCCGGTCAAATGCAGCGCACTTAGCTGAACAGGCAACGGGCGACGCGGATTGGGGCGATAGGGCATGGCAGCCTCCTGGCGGATGATGACGGGCAAGTGGCGATTGTCGCACGAAGATTAATCGCCGTCGGCTCTTCTGCGCGAGGTCATTTATGCGGACAATCGCTGCTTTTGCCAACGGGAGTCTTGAATGCCGGAATTAAAACCCCGCTGGGATATTTTCTGCACCGTGGTCGACAACTTTGGCGACATCGGCGTGACCTGGCGTCTGGCCAGGCAATTGGTGGCTGAGCATGGTTTGCCGGTGCGTTTATGGGTCGATGATCTGCGTGCGTTTGAACGTATCTGCCCCGAGATCGATATCGACCAGGCACAGCAATGGCAGCATGGCGTCGAAGTGCGACACTGGCCGGCCGAGTGGTCGCACGCTGACGCCGCCGATGTCGTGATCGCCGCATTTGCCTGTCAGCTGCCCACTGACTACATGGACGCGATGGCTGCGCGCGAGCAGCCGCCACTGTGGATGAACCTCGATTATCTCAGCGCCGAAGACTGGGTGATCGGTTGCCATGGATTGCCGTCGGTCAAATACAAAACGGTGCAGAAATTCTTCTTCTTTCCGGGATTCCAGCCGGGCACTGGCGGATTGTTGCGAGAGCGAGGATTGCTCGATCAGCGTCGGCAATTTCAGCAGGATGCCGAGGCTCAGCGCCAATTCCTGCAAAGTCTTGGCATCGATCCTGCGCCTGGCGCTCAGCTGATTTCGCTGTTTGCCTACGAGAATGCCGGGTTGGCCAGCTGGTTGGACGTTTTGGCGGCGGACGCTGCACCGACTCATCTGCTGGTGCCGGAAGGGCGGATTCTTGGCGATGTGGCGCGCTGGCTCGAGGTGGAAAACCTTGCGGTTGGTGCGATTCATGTGCGTCAGTCGCTCACCGTGCAGGTGCTGCCGTTCGTCCGACAGGATCAATATGATCACTTGCTCTGGTGCTGCGATTTCAACGCGGTGCGTGGTGAGGACTCGTTCGTGCGGGCGCAATGGGCGGCGCGGCCGATGCTCTGGCACATCTATCAGCAGGACGAAGACATCCATCTGGACAAGCTCGATGCCTTCCTTGCGCTCTACACAAAAGGCTTGTCGCCAGGCGCCGCTGAGGCGATGAACGGTCTGTGGCGGGCGTGGAGTGCCAGTCAACCGATCGGTGAACATTGGCTTGCGACCCGCAAACACTGGCCGGAACTGCAGGAAAATGCTGAAAAATGGTGTCTGGAACAAGGCTTGCAGGCTGATCTTGCCGCAGCGCTGGTACAGTTTTACCTAAATTGGATATGATACGCGGCCTAGATTTTTGTAAATCCCATCCAAATTCGGATATTCGCAATGAAAACTGGTAAAGAACTGAAACCCGGTACCGTGATCCGTCTCGAGAACGATCCTTGGCTGGTTCAGAAAGCTGAATTCACCAAATCGGGCCGTAACAGCGCGATCATGAAAACCAAGCTGAAAAACCTGCTGACCGGTTACAAGACCGAGATCGTTTACAGCGCTGACGACAAACTGGACGACGTAATCCTCGACCGCAAAGAAGCGACCCTGTCCTTCATCAGCGGCGACACCTACACGTTCATGGACACCACTGACTACACCATGTACGAGCTGAACGCTGAAGACATCGAAGCTGTTCTGCCTTTCGTTGAAGAAGGCATGACCGATGTTTGCGAAGCGATCTTCTTCGAAGAGCGTCTGGTTTCCGTAGAGCTGCCGACCACTATCGTGCGCGTAGTTGACTACACCGAAGGTTCGGCGCGTGGCGACACTTCCGGCAAAGTCATGAAGCCAGCCAAGCTGGCCAACGGTACTGAGCTGCAAGTTGCTGACTTCATCGAAATCGGTGACAAGATCGAAATCGACACCCGCGAAGGCGGTTCCTACAAAGGCCGTGCTAAATAAGCATCGGTTTTTGCGGAAAGAAAAAGCCCGACCATTGAGTCGGGCTTTTTTGTGCCTGCGATATGTGTCACGCCGCAGGATCCCCTGTAGGCCTTCGCCTGCTCGCGATAGCGTCATTCCAGTCGACATCTACATTGATTGACTCAACCGCTATCGCGAGCAGGCTCACTCCTACATTGGAATTTGCGTATGGCTTCAAACGGTGACGTGCAGACGCACATCGACGTTGCCACGGGTGGCGTTGGAGTACGGGCAGACCTGGTGAGCGGCGTCGACCAGCGCTTGTGCGTCGGCTTGTTCCAGGCCCGGCAGGCTGATGTGCAGGTCGATGTCCAGACCGAAGCCGCCAGGAATCTGGCCGATACCGACGTGGGCGGTGATCGAGGCGTCGTCAGGGATTTTGCGTTTGGTCTGACTGGCAACGAATTTCAGCGCACCGATAAAGCAGGCCGAATAGCCGGCTGCGAACAGTTGCTCTGGGTTGGTCGCTGCGCCACCGGCACCGCCGAGTTCTTTCGGGGTGGCGAGTTTGACGTCGAGGATGTTGTCGCTGGAGATCGCACGACCATCACGGCCGCCAGTGGAGGTTGCGATTGCGGTGTAGAGAGTTTGCATGGTGTGAGCCTCGTTGAGTGCGATGTGTTGCGCTAATTATTTGCGCGCTAAGTAACTGCGAGATAAATGTATCGCGCTAATATTTAGTGCGCAAGATATATTTTTGAGAAATCCGCGCTTCGACTAAGGGGTGGGGATGTGAGAGGGGCTGTAAGCTCTGATTTAGAGCGGTTTGTGCTGCAGATCAGTTGTTGAAAATATTTTGCTGGCGACGAAGTCAATGTGGGAGCGAGCCTGCTCGCGAATGGGATGTCTCACTCAACAAATCAGTTGGCTGACAGATCGCATTCGCGAGCAGGCTCGCTCCCACAGGGGACAAGTGTTGGGTCAGATCAGGCTTTCTTGTAGATGGCTGCGCAGTGCCTGCAACTCCGCTTGCAGGTGTTGCAGACGTTCCAGAGAAAAGCCGCTGGCGCCAAGGATGCATTGTGGAACGGTCTGGGCTTTTTCTTGCAACGCGCGGCCTTGCTCGGTCAGTTCGACGATCACTACGCGCTCATCTTCTCGACTGCGCGTGCGGCTGAGCAAACCTTCGCCTTCCAGGCGTTTGAGCAGTGGCGTCAGCGAGCCCGGATCGGTCAGCAACCGAGTGCTGATTTCTCCGACGGTCAAACCATCCTTCTCCCACAACACCATCATCGCCAGGTACTGCGGATAGGTCAGGCCAAGCGCTTGCAGCAGCGGCTTGTAGACCTTGGTCATCATCAACGAGGTGGAATGCAGGGCGAAGCAGGCTTGGTTATCCAGCAGCAGGTCATCACAGGTGTCGCGTTCGGAAGTCATGTCAAAGCCTTGATCGGTGATGGACATGAATCTAGCGCTCGAATCTTTAATGCGCCAGATAATTCTCCAGTGCTAGTGTCGACCCAGATCCCGCTGTAACGCCAGATCCCATGGAGGCACCGGACTGAAACGGGTCTTGAGATATTCCAGAAGCAGGCGGCTGCGCGAGTTGGTTTGTTGTTCCATGCGCAGCGCGTAGATGCCGGTGGACTCCGGCATCGGCAGACCGTTTTCGCAGAACAACGGCAGCAGTTCGCCGCGCAACAGGTATTCGCTGGCCAGCCACGTCGGCAGATGGGCGATGCCCAAGCCAGCCAAAGCGCCGCAGACCAGGGCTTCGGCATTGTTGGCGCTCATGCGGATACGGCCCGGGCGATGCAATTGCATTTGCCCGTCGTGTTCGAAGCGCCAGGCGAAGGGCGGAGCGAGCCCCTCCCAGTCGAGACCATCGTGTTCATGCAACTGCGCAGGAACGCTTGGCACCCCACGACGCTGGAGATACTCGGCGCTGGCGCAGGCAATGCGCACCATGCTCGCCAGTGGCGTGGCCACCAGTCGCGTATCGGCCATTTGCCCGGCGCGCAGCACCAGATCGACTTTGCCCAGGTTCGAGCCGCCCATGTCGACGAAACTGTCGATCAGGTGCAATTGCACATCCAGTCCGGGGTAGAGCACGAGAAAGTCAGCGATCACTGGCGCCAGATGCCGGCGTCCAAACGCGGCGGGGGCGTCAATGCGGATCAGACCTTCCGGCGCGCTGCTCAGGGACACGGCTTCGGCCCGGGCCAGTTGCAACTCGGCGACAATTCGCCGGGCGCGTTCGGCAAACGCCAGGCCGGCGGGTGTTGCTCGTACGGCGTGGGTGCTTCGAATAAACAACTGGCTGCCGACGGCGCTTTCCAGGCTGTCGATCCGTCGCGCGACGGCCGACGGTGTCAGCGGATGACGACGTGAAGCGGCGGAAAAACTGCCACTTTCCAGCACGTCGAGAAACAGCCCGAGTTGATCGGTCAATTGATTAGGGTTCATATCGGCTAAACGCTTGTGCGAAATCGGCATAGCCATTGTGCGTTGCTATGCGTTTCCCCGCCAGCCGCGACTGCGTAGGATGAGTCACCTGACGTAAGAGGAATTGGCTGTGATGGAGTTTGTGTTGTACCTGTTGTTCGGCGCCGCCCTTGGCACACTTGGCGGTATCTTCGGCATCGGCGGCGGCTTGATCGCTATCCCGTTGCTCGGCGTCTGGTTTGGTCTCGATCAGCAGATCGCCCAAGGCACGGCGCTGGTCATGGTAGTGCCGAACGTGATGCTGGCGCTGTGGCGTTATCACCAGCGCAATCGCATCGAACTGCGACATGCGCTGCCTTTGGCGGTGATGGGCTTTTGCTTTGCCTGGATCGGTTCGATCTGGGCAGTGGGCATTGATGCGCAAACCATGCGCATCGGCTTTGTCGCGTTCCTGGTGGTGCTCTCGATCTACAACTTGTTGAAGATGTTCGGCAAGCCACCTGCTGCGACGTCCGAAATGCGCTATTCCTGGCCGTGGCTTGGCGTGCTTGGCGCGGCGTCCGGGACCATGGGCGGTTTATTCGGTGTCGGCGGTGCGGTGGTGGCAACGCCGGTGCTGACCAGCTTGTTCGGCACCACGCAAGTGGTTGCTCAAGGCTTGTCGCTGGCGCTGGCCTTGCCAAGCACCGGCGTGACCCTGGTGACTTACGCGGTACACCACGAAGTGGACTGGATGATCGGCCTGCCGCTGGCCATCGGTGGTCTGGCCAGCATCAGTTGGGGCGTGAAAGTCGCCCACGCCATGCCGGAAAAACTCCTGCGCGGGCTGTTCTGCGGTTTCCTGGTGCTGTGTGCGGTGATGCTCGCGTTTAAAGTTTGAAGCCTTCGACGATGTGCTCGGCCAGGCACTCGGTGATCGGCGACGGATTGTTCAGGTTGCGGATCAGCATGATGCTGGCCTCGGGCAGCAGTGGCAGATCCTCGGCGGCGCCAAGAATGCGCATGTCCGGGGTGATCAGGCTTTCCAGTTGCGCGGTGATCGCCAGACCCGCGCTGACCACGGCCATCAGCGCCGACAGACTGGTGCTGTTGTAAGCGATGCGGTATTCGCGGCCCATCGCATCCAGGGCATTACACGCCCACAAACGGCAGAAACAATCGCTGTTGAACATCGCCAAGGGCAGCGGCGTCTGTTCGTGGGCGCTGAAATTCTGCGCCTCGGCCCAGACGAAACGCTCTTTGCGCAGCAACTGGCCGATCTCGTTGCCCGGTTCGCGGGTGACGATCGACAGGTCCAGATCAGTGCGTTGCAGCAGCTGCTTGGTCGATTCGCAGTGCACTTCGATCTGGATCAGCGGATAGAACTGCGCGAACCGCGACAGGATCCCCGGCAGAAACCGCATCACATAATCGTCCGGCGTACCGATGCGCACCGTGCCGACCATATGTGGCTCACGCAATGTGTTGAACACCTCACTGTGCAACTTGAGGATGCGCCGCGCGTAACCGAGCAGCACCTGGCCCTCGGCGGTCAGGCGCACCTGGCGTCCGTCGCGCTCGAACAACTGTCGCTGCAATACGTCTTCTTCCAGACGCTTCATCTGCATGCTCACCGCCGACTGTGTGCGGTTGACCATTTCGCCGGCGCGGGTGAAACCGCCCTGATCCGCAATGGCGACGAAGGTGCGCAGGACATCGGTATCGATACTGGGGTAGGCCGACAATTGATGAATCTCCGTGATGCATGCCATCAGAAACATTCGTTGGATTGATCTTAGCGCCGGCGCGAGACTTGAGCCATCCACAAAGGAGGCAACACGATGAAAGGTCAAAGAGAGTATGTAGACGAATCAAAATTTTCCGGCCACGGCCATATCGTTTCCGACCTGCTGCACAAGTTTAGCCGCTGGTACGAACTGCACCGTGAGCGCGAGTTGCTGGCCAGTCTGAGTGACGAAGCGTTGAAGGACATCGGGGTGAGTCGTGCCGACGTTGAACACGAAGCCGTGCGGCCGTTCTGGGATGATCCGATGCATAAATGACCCGCTGCATAAATGATGAGCAGAGCGCTACACAAACCAGCTTCAAGTGGGGTAGGTTGCGAGCAGACAAGGAGATGCTCATGCCCGCAACAGTATCCTTTTCCCTCAAACAGGCGCGACGACTGGCGCTGGCTGCCCAAGGATTCAACGGGCGCCAGCCGCCGACTGTCAAAGCCGCTCACGTTCACCGGCTGATCGAACGGCTGGGCGTGCTGCAAATCGACTCCGTCAATGCCGTGGTGCGCTCGCACTACCTGCCGCTGTTCTCCCGTCTCGGTCCCTATTCTTCCGATTTGCTCGACCAGGCTGCCTGGAGTTCCGGGCGTCGTCGTTCGTTGTTCGAATACTGGGGGCACGAAGCCTCATTGTTGCCGCTGTCGATGTATCCGTTGCTGGGCTGGCGCATGCAGCGGGCCAGGCGTGGCGAGGATATCTATCAGCAACTGGCCAGATTCGGTCGCGAGCAGCAGGACGTTGTTCGTCGGGTGTTGAGTTCCGTTGAAGAGCAGGGCGCCTTAGGCGCCGGCAGCCTTTCAACCCGGGAAGACAAGGCCGGGCCGTGGTGGGACTGGAGCGCAGAAAAACATGCGCTGGAATGGTTGTTTGCTGCCGGTGAAGTGACAGTGGCGGGCCGCCGCGGTTTTGAGCGTTTGTATGATTTACCGGAGCGCGTCATTCCTTCTTCGATCCTTCAGCAAGCCTTACCTGACGAGGCGGAGGCGCAACGAGGGTTGCTGCTGCACGCGGCACAGGCCTTGGGCGTCGGCACTGAAAAAGACCTGCGTGATTACTTTCGGCTGAACCCGGCGGATGCCCGTCCACGTCTGGCGGAACTGGTCGAGGCCGGGCAATTGCAGATGTGCGAAGTCGCCGGCTGGCGGCAGGTCGCCTATTGCCTGCCGGAGCCGAAAGTCCCGCGCAAGGTTGTGGCCAGTGCGCTGTTGTCGCCTTTTGATTCGTTGATCTGGGAGCGCAGCCGCACTGAGCGCTTGTTCGATTTCCGTTATCGACTGGAGATTTATACGCCGCAGGACAAGCGGGTTTACGGCTATTACGTGTTGCCGTTTTTGCACAACGAGAGGATTGCTGCGCGGGTGGATTTACGCGCCGAGCGGGCGGCGGGGCAGTTGGCGGTGCATGCGGTGCACGAGGAAGAGCCGGGGCTGGATGAGGAGGGGATGCTGGCGCTGGCGGTGAACTTGCGGCAGATGGCGGATTGGTTGGGGCTGGAACGGGTGCAGCTCAATTGTCTGCGTGAGAGTGCGGCGCGGTTGCGGGTGGCATTGGCACAGATTGGGTGCGACTGACCTTACGCCATCGCTGGCAAGCCAGACTCCCACAGTGTCCGCGTCGTACATATATTTTGTGATCGACGCGATCACTGTGGGAGCCTGGCTTGCCAGCGATGAGGCCAGTTAAAGCGATAAAGATGTCGAATCTTAGCGGCGAACCTGCTTCAGCGTCTCGGCAATCAAAAACGCCAACTCCAGCGACTGATCAGCATTCATCCGCGGATCACAATGGGTGTGATAGCGGTCCGACAATCCGTCTTCAGTGATCGGCCGCGCGCCACCGATGCACTCGGTGACATTCTGCCCGGTCATCTCGATGTGAATGCCGCCGGCATAACTGCCTTCCGCTTCGTGCACCTGGAAGAACTGTTTGACTTCACCGAGGATCTGCGCAAAGTCGCGGGTCTTGTAGCCGCTGCTGGCCTTTATGGTGTTGCCGTGCATCGGATCGGAACTCCACAGCACCTGCTTGCCTTCACGCTGCACCGCGCGGATCAGCGCCGGCAGGTGATCGCCAACTTTGTTCGCACCCATCCGTGCGATCAGGTTCAGACGACCTGGATCGTTATCCGGGTTGAGCACGTCGATCAGACGGATCAGATCATCCGGGTTCATGCTCGGGCCGACCTTCACGCCGATCGGGTTGTTCACGCCACGGAGGAATTCGACATGCGCACCGTCGAGTTGGCGGGTGCGGTCGCCGATCCACAGCATGTGCGCCGAGCAATCGTAGTAATCGTTGGTCAGGCTGTCGCGACGCACGAAGGCTTCTTCGTAGTTCAGCAGCAGCGCTTCGTGGGCAGTGAAGAAACTGGTTTCGCGCAGTTGCGGCGAGCTGTCCATGCCGCAGGCGCGCATGAATGCCAGGGTTTCATCGATGCGGTCGGCCAAATGGCTGTATTTCTCGGCCAGCGCCGAGTTGGCGATGAAGTCGAGGTTCCACTTGTGCACCTGATGCAGGTCGGCAAAACCGCCCTGCGCGAACGCGCGCAGCAGGTTCAGCGTCGCGGTGGACTGGTGATAAGACTGCAGCAGACGTTCCGGATCCGGTACGCGGCTTTTCTCGTCGAAACCGATGCCGTTGACGATGTCGCCGCGATAAGCCGGCAGGGTCACACCGTCGATGGTCTCGTCGTTGGCCGAGCGCGGCTTGGCGAACTGACCGGCCATGCGCCCGACCTTGACCACCGGGCAACCGGCGGCGAAAGTCATGACGATGGCCATTTGCAGCAACACTTTAAAGGTGTCGCGAATCTTCGCCGCGGAGAACTCGGCAAAGCTTTCCGCACAATCGCCGCCCTGCAACAGGAAGGCCCGGCCCTGGGTGACTTCGGCAAACTGCCGGCGCAGTTCGCGCGCTTCACCGGCAAACACCAGCGGCGGATAACTGGCCAGGGTTTGCTCGACTTGGCGCAAGTGCGCGGCGTCGGGGTATTGCGGTTGTTGCTGGATCGGCAGGGCGCGCCAGCTGTCAGGGCTCCACGGTTGGCTCATCACGGTCTCTAATTGGTTCTACGCACGGGAAGCCCATGGTAGCAGCAATTAGTGCGTGACCTGCTCCCGCCCAATCGCCGACAATCGCCGCTTTGCCACGGCCCCACAGCGGTGCCATCGCGTCACCGCGCCCGGTGACCATCAGGAGACGAAATGACTGAGGAGCGCGTCGAGCATCTGCTTGCCGAAGTACAGGATGAGTTCGGCGTGATTCGCGTGCTGGAAGTGGCCGATTACCGCTTTCTCGAGTTCGGCGACGCCATTGAACAGAGCTGCGTGTTTACCGCAGACCCGAGCTGGCTCGAATACGATTACACCCGGGCGATGCTGATCGGCGCGTTGTGCCATGAGCAGCCGGAGAGTGCGCTGTTTCTCGGGCTCGGTGCCGGGACGCTGACTCAGGCGTGCCTCAAGTTTCTGCCGCTGGAAGATGTCGAAGCCATCGAGTTGCGCCCGGATGTGCCGCGTCTGGCGATCGAATACCTTGGGCTGGATGATGATCCACGTTTGTATATCCGCGTTGGCGATGCGCTGGAACTGCTGCCGACCGCCGAGCCTGCGGATCTGGTTTTCGTCGACCTGTACACCGATGTCGGGCCTGGCGTCGGGCATCTGGCCTGGAGTTTTCTTGGCGACTGTCAGAAGCGTTTGAATCCGGGCGGCTGGCTGGTGATCAATCAGTGGGCCACCGATGACGGCAAGCCGCTGGGCGCGGCGTTGTTGCGTGGGCTCTATCACCGGCATTACTGGGAACTGCCGGTGAAGGAAGGCAATGTGATTCTGATTGTGCCGGCGGATCTCGATCAGGTGCTGGACCTGCAGGCGCTGACTGCGCGGGCTGCAGCCCTGGCACCGAAGTTGGGGTATTCGTTGCAGTCGTTGATCAACAGTATTCGCCCGGCCACCTGAGGCGTCAGTGTTGGCCCCATCGCTGGCAAGCCAGCTCCCACAGGGTTCGCGCCGTACGCAAAATGTGTGAACGACTCGGTCACTGTGGGAGCTGGCTTGCCAGCGATGGCGCCCTGACAGGCGACATAATTCTCAGATCCCCTTGAATATGCCAGGTCGCCGCTCCACCAATGAGCGCACCCCCTCCCTGGCATCTTCACTGGCCAGCAACTTCTTCACCAGCGCCGGCAACCCTTGCGCTGCGGCCGTCTCACCCTCATACCGCGCCTGGCGCGCCGACAGCAACGTCGCCTGCACCCCCAACGGCGCCTGTCGGGCAATCCGCTCAGCCAACTCAATCGCCCGCGGCAACAGGTCTTCACTGGCCATCACTTCCTGCACCAACCCCAAATGCAACGCATCGTGCGCATCGAACTCATCCCCGGTCAGCAACCAGCGCATCGCATTCCCCCAGCCGGCCATCTGGGGAAAACGTAAAGTCGCGCCACCAAAAGGAAAAATCCCACGCTGCACTTCCATTTGCGCGAAACGGGTATTGCTTGCGCACAGGTTAATGTCGGCGGCCAGCATCAACTCGATTCCAATGGTCAGGCAATAGCCTTGCGCGGCGACAATCACCGGTTTGCTCACCCGAGGCCCGACGAAAACACCCCACGGATCGCAACCGCCGGTCGGAACCTGCCAACCTTCGGCCAAAGCCGAGCTGGCATTCACCAGATCCAGACCAGCGGTAAAGTGTTCGCCATGTCCAAACACCACCGCTACCCGCGCCTCGCTGTCGGCCTCGAACTCGCCATAGGCCAGGCTCAGGTCATTGAGCAGGTCGAGGTCGAAAGCATTGCGCTTGGCCGCTCGATCAAGGCCGATCAGGTGGACGTGACCACGGCGTTCACGGCTGACGCGGCCGGGGCAGGGCTGATTCATGGCGAAATCCTCGGGCGGGAAGGGCGGGTGCAGCGACGGTATGCCGCAGGTCGGTGAATCGTTTTAGCGTCATCGCCCGCAGGGCCGGGCCTTTGAAAAATAGACCTTGGCGCGATTATCCGCAAAACCCCGTTACACAGCGGTGACACAGGTATTTTGACGATAAAAAAAGCTCCCTTTTTGGGCAAAATCCGGTATAGTGCGCGCCGGCCTTTAACCGGGCCGCGTTTAGGTAGCGCAATTTCCCGAAGTCAGCTTCGGCTGCACGTCCGCATTGCGGGCTCTTCCCGGACGATTCTTTTTTTCATTCATTCGTTTTCGCAAATCCCCGCCGACAAAGCTGCCAGGGCGACTCTTGAGTCTCAACACGGCATGCGCAGCTTTGGAGCATGGGTCTTTGCGGATGCACTTAGAGGCAGACCCATGACCCAGGAAACCGGCGGATTCGCCGCTTTTAATCTTAACCCGAATATTCTTGCAGCCGTCGCAGCGACTGGCTACGAAGAGCCTTCGGCGATTCAGCAGCAATCGATCCCGATCATCATGGCCGGCCAGGACATGATTGGCCAGGCGCAAACCGGTACCGGTAAAACCGCCGCGTTCGCACTGCCTATCCTGCACCGCATCGATCCTGCCAAGCGCGAACCGCAAGCCCTGATCCTGGCGCCAACTCGTGAGTTGGCGCTGCAAGTAGCAACCGCTTTTGAAACCTACGCCAAGCAAATGCCGGGCGTTACCGTTGTGGCCGTTTACGGCGGCGCGCCGATGGGCCCACAACTGAAAGCAATCCGTAATGGCGCACAGATCGTTGTCGCCACTCCGGGCCGTCTGTGCGACCACCTGCGTCGTGACGAAAAAGTGCTGTCGACCGTGAACCACCTGGTTCTCGACGAAGCTGACGAAATGTTGAAACTGGGCTTCATGGATGACCTGGAAGTCATCTTCAAGGCTCTGCCACCTACCCGTCAGACCGTATTGTTCTCGGCTACCCTGCCGCAGTCGATCCGCGCCATTGCCGAACGCCATCTGCGCGATCCGCAACACGTGAAGATCCAGACCAAGACCCAGACCGTTACCGCGATCGAACAGGCTCACCTGTTGGTTCACGCTGACCAGAAGACTTCGGCCGTTCTCAGCTTGCTGGAAGTGGAAGACTTCGACGCACTGATCATGTTCGTGCGCACCAAGCAAGCGACCCTGGATCTGGCCAGCGCCCTCGACGCCAAAGGCTACAAAGCCGCGGCGCTGAACGGTGACATCGCCCAGAACCAGCGTGAGCGCGTGATCGACTCGCTGAAAGATGGCCGTCTGGACATCGTTGTTGCGACCGACGTTGCTGCTCGTGGTCTGGACGTTCCGCGCATCACTCACGTGTTCAACGTTGACATGCCGTACGACCCAGAGTCCTACGTTCACCGTATCGGCCGTACCGGCCGTGCCGGTCGCGAAGGTCGTGCACTGCTGCTGGTGACTCCACGTGAGCGCCGCATGCTGCAAGTGATCGAGCGTGTAACCGGTCAGAAAGTTGCCGAAGTTCGCCTGCCGGACGCTCAAGCTGTTCTCGATGCACGCATCAAGAAACTGACCAACAGCCTGTCGCCGCTGGTCGCTGATGCCGAATCGACTCACGGTGATCTGCTCGATCGTCTGACTGCAGACATCGGCTGCACTCCGCGTGCTCTGGCTGCTGCGCTGCTGCGCAAAGCCACCAACGGTCAAGCGCTGAACCTGGCTGCGATCGAGAAGGAACGTCCACTGGTGCCGAACAACGCACCGCGTGGCGACCGTCCTGAGCGCACCGGTGATCGTCCTGATCGTGGTGACCGCGAGCGTCGCGCGCCAATGCCTTTGGGCGAAGGCCGTGCTCGTTGCCGTACCGCGCTGGGTGCGCGTGATGGTATCGCTGCGAAAAACCTGCTGGGCGCCATCCTCAACGAAGGCGGTCTGGCCCGTGAAGCGATCGGTCGCATCCAGGTGCGTGACAGCTTCAGCCTCGTCGAGCTGCCGGAAGATGGTCTGGACAAACTCCTGACCAAACTGAAGGACACTCGCGTTGCCGGTAAGCAGCTGAAACTGCGTCGCTACCGCGAAGATTGATCCGCCCTTGGGCTGATTGATCGAACATAAAAAATCCCCGACTGGTTCGGGGATTTTTTTTGTCTGCCTGAAAGATCA
>NZ_AKJR01000215.1:0-34434 GCF_000282235.1 Pseudomonas sp. GM24
GATCTTTTGACTTTGGCCTTTCTAAATCAAAAGCAAGATCAAAAGATCGCAGCCTTCGGCAGCTCCTACACGTGTTCGGTGGTGGTCAGGGAGATGTCGCATTCGGTGTAGAGCCTCGCGCCGATGTCGGGTACGGTTAAATCCCCCCGACGCGAAACAAGGATCGCTTCATGACGTTCTCATTTTCTCGCTCCCTGCTGGCCGCCAGCCTCGGCCTGTCTCTCGCTTTCTCCGCTGCACACGCCTTTGCCGAACCGCATAAACAAGTGCTCGCCGATGCCGAGCAATACCAGCCAGAAGCGCTGAAACTGCTGGAGCGACTGGTCAATATCGACTCCGGTTCCGGCTATGAACCGGGCCTCAAGCAAGTCAGCGACATCGCCATCGATGAACTGAAAAAACTCGGCGCGACCATCGAACTGGTGCCGAACACGCCGGAAAAATCCAACCATGTACTGGCGACGCTGAAAGGCACCGGCAAGGCAAAAATCCTGCTGATGGCGCACATGGATACGGTGTTCAAGGAAGGTTCGGCGGCCGAGCGGCCGTTCCACATCAAGGACGGTCGCGCTTACGGGCCGGGGGTGATGGATGACAAGGGCGGCATCGTCGCCGGGATCTATGCACTGAAAGTCCTGAAAAACCTCGACTTCAAGGACTATGCGCAAATTACCTTCCTGCTCGACGCCAGCGAAGAAACCGGCTCGGAAGTCGCCACCGACCTGATCAAGAAAACCGCCAAACAGCACGACGTGACCCTCAACCTTGAGCCGGGCCGCCCGGCTGATGGCTTGGTGGTGTGGCGCAAGGGCAGCGCGACGGCGCTGGTCGAGGTCAAGGGCAAAGCCGCGCACGCCGGTGTCGCCCCCGAACTGGGGCGCAATGCCGCGATGGAGGCTGCGCACCAGATTCTGCAACTGGGCAAACTCGGCGATGAGGCGAAGAAAACCACCATCAACTTCACTGTGCTCAAGGCCGGTGACCGCACCAACGTGATTCCCGATCAAGCCACGGCCAAGGCTGACGTGCGCGCGGCGGTACCGGAGGAGTTCGACCGGATCGAGAAGGATCTGGCGCGGGTGTCGCAGGACAAGCTGATTGCTGAGACGGAAGTGAAGACTTCGTTGCAACGCGGGCTGCCACCTATGCCGCAGACGCCTGAGTCGGACCGTCTGATGGCCATGGCCCAAGGGATTTACGGCGAGATTGGCCGCAAGTTGACCGAGGAGGGCAGTGGCGGCGCGGCGGATGCGAGTTTGTCCGCCGGGGTTGGCACGCCGACGCTGGATGGCTTCGGGATTGTTGGCGGCAATATTCACACGCCGGAGGAGTACGCCGAAGTGGCGAGTGTGGCGCCGCGGATTTATCTGTTGTCACGGATGATTATGGAGTTGGCCAAGAAAAAATAATAAATGAGCGAGAGCTGAGCGGCCGTTATGGGTTGTGAGCTGTTTAGCTTTCGGAAGTAACAAAGGATTAATAGGTAGAGTTAATCAGGTCTTTGAGCTAAAAAAGACGCGATTTCTTTGCTGAGATTAGTTATATCCTCCATCGAGGAGTTGCAAAGGTATTCGAATATCTTAGGGTCGGTGGTTTCGTTGGTTTCAATAATTTTTTTATAGAAATGTTTATCGGTGACAATGGCTTCGGGGCATTGAAAATCTGGCAGAAATTTTGATAATTTGTGGTCTTGGAATATTCTCTTTTCCACGCTGTCGAAAGGCAAGAAATAGGTGTTGGGGCAGTTTTTTATATGTTTGTATATTCTTTGGTCGCCGTCAAGTATAGAGATTACATTTTCCGGATTGGAAAGGAAACGCTCTTTTGCGTTGAGTGCTAATAGCTTTGTCACATTTGATCCGCCTCCGATAGGGACGATTTTGTATTGTGAGAAATTGGTTGGGCAATATTTTGCGATAATGAAGTCAAGTAGATTTTTTAACATGTCGTCTTCTGTCAGGATGTATTTGTCCCACCCTTTGAATCCAAACATTATGCTTTTTATATAATTATATGATGCGGGAATTATGTCGCCGCTTCCTTCGCTGTTGGACATGTAGAAAAGCTCTTTGTCTTTAAGAGTTCTTATTAGTGCTAGTGAATGAGTTGTGCAGAATATGTTTACTTTGTATGTGTCGCAAAAAGCGCGTAGCCGTCGGATTAGATGAGCTTGAGCTGCTGCATCTAATGAGATATCTATTTCGTCAATTACAATCAGTTTGCATCGATTGGTGATTTTTCGATAAAGGCTAATCAAGAAAAACTCGCCAGAGCTTAGATGGTCCTCTCTTACGTACCTGTCTTTTTCGAGAGGGATACAATAGTATTTGGTGTTCTTTACTTGTACTTCAATTAAGTTGTTGAATTTGTCGCACGAGTAAATGTCGTTGAGGAATTCAATAAGTTCGTGAGGTGTTGTGAATTTGCCTAGGATAATTGCTGTTCTGATATCTTTGTCGGCAGTGCTGATACTTTGGAAATGATTAAATCTCTGGCCATACGGCATTGGCAGTTCGACATCAATAGTTTTCTTAATCTCATCCGGGATCGCTGACTTACAGTTGAGGGTGTTAATCGTCGCATCGAAGCTGAATAGGTACTCGTCATTCCCGATTTTATACGTGACTTCACTGCCATCCTTGAACACTCCAGGTGACGTGGTTTTTGAAAATGTATCTGCGGAGCGAAAATTAAGAATTGATTTAATAAGTGTCGTCTTTCCAATTCCATTCTTGCCTACAAGGCAAGTTAGCTTGTTTTGGCTCAGGTCTAAGCTAAAAATCATATTCTTAATATGTTGTATATTTTTTAGTTCGACTGAGAGTAGCATTATAATCTGTCCGATTTGTGAAGAAACATATCAACAGTGGTGGCGCCGTATTTTTTTCTTAACTTGTCTAAATAGCTTGGGTCTACTGTGTTGTAATAGTTTAAGTGTCCGGACAGTTTTTCTATTGCGGTTTCTATGTCTGAGTCGACAATCTCAATGAATTTTTCTTTGTTTGTTAAATAGTAGTGTAGTTTTACTTCTGTATCTTTTTTGAACTTTATATCTATAGTTACTTTTCCATTGGGAAGTATCACCATTCCAAGTAATTTTATTTTGTTTCCTGTTTGGGTGTGTTTGCTTTTTTTGATGTTTAGTGAGAGTTTGTTTTTTGTGGTGTCTGATAGTAGTTGGGCGATATATCTCTCGGCTTCAAGTATGGGTTCTTTTTTTTTGCCTGAGACAATTATGTCATCGGAATACCTCGATAGTGTTAGTGAGTTTTTGTCGCAGTACTCCTTGAGGCTGTTGTCGAAAATGAATAAGCACGAGTTGCTAAGGAGAGGTGACGTTGAAAATCCGACCGGTACAGAATTTTTTATTGTTAGGGTTTTAATGATGTTGTCGATGTGCAGGTTTATATCTGAAATTGGACATTTTTCAATATCTCTGATTATTGTTGTTTTTACCAGTTCTTCGTCAATGCTGTTAAAAAAATCGTTTATATCTGTTTGGAAGAAATATTTGCTATTTGAGTGCTTTGATACTGCATCTACAGCGTTGACACCCTTTCGATATGAGAATACAACTTCTTCGTTTGTGCTTAGGTGTTCTAGAAGAAAAAGTTTTAGGAAGGAATGAAATGTTTTTAGTTTTTTGTTTGGGATGTGTATTTCTCTGTTGTTATAGATTTTTGTTTCGTATAAGTCGTTGATGTTTCCAGTGCCCAGTTCAGGGAAATTGAATTTTCCCTGATGCATCGCTGTTAATAGATCTATTAAAGGTCTTTTGTTCATTTGTTAACCCTAGAGTTTAACTGGGGCGATGGGTGGCTTTCGATAAAATATGCCGCAAAACATCGCATTGCACAATCATTTCAAAAAAAAGAGAAATTGCTCTGTTTTACGTAGGAAAAATACATTTCAGAGGGAGTGTATAGGGTAGGAAATTTCACAGGGTGAGGAGTAATTACGAGAGCAGTAGTAATCTAGACAGAAATCGATAGGTAGCTGAATCAACTATGGCGAGAGTGGATGGATGCGGAATACGCCTGCTTGAAAGGCAGAGTTTACTATCTGTGTGCCTCCTAGCTGACTGCTAGAGAGACACACAAACGTAAAAGGAGACTAGACACCTGTAGAGGCCAGATTTGATGACTGGAGATGCTCCTAGTCACTGGCATGAGTCGGACTCTAATTCAGGGCAGAACGGAAAACAAGAGGCAGGGTGATGCGCAGGCTAAGCGGTAATGAGAGCGTCTGGTGCGCTTCTAGGCGGATCCTACGAGCCCTCTTTATTGCGTACAACTTTCCAAGACGTTTCCTACAACGTACCCTGTTGCCGCGTTTCGGTATCTACCCCTATAGTTCGTGCTCGCGGAAAAACACCGCGAACGACCTTGGTCGGTCGGTAACCTGAAATGCAACAGTGCCATTGTTCAGACCTTCAAGGACTGAGCAGCGTGTAATGGTAGCTGTGCGCGGGACACCTGCGGGTGTGCCGGATCTTTCAGGTATCTGGTCGGCCAACCCGCACACAGCTGCCACCTTATTCGTTTGGCCGCGAACGGTGGTTGCATTACCTGGAGATACACCTATGAACGAGCAAGTAATGCCCCGCTTCCTCCCCATCGACACCTACGACGCCGAATCCCCGGTGCTCTTCCTCAATACCCACTCAGAACTCAGCGACATGGCCGCCTGTGCGATGCACCGGTTTGTGGTCGTGCGCGATCTGGCCGACACCTTTGCCAGTCTCAACCTCAAGGGCATTTCCGATTGTGATCTGACACGGGTGACCAGCGCGGTGCATCTGTTGATGCGCGAGGGCTGTGCGATTCTGAATGTGATTCAGGCGCGGGCGGTGCAGCGGGAGGAGGCTTACAAGACGCCGGTTTAGCGGTGTAGCGGCAGACCTCATCGCTGGCAAGCCAGCTCCCACAGGGTTTGGTGTTGAACCATCAATTGATGTCGAACCGCATAACCTGTGGGAGCCTGGCTTGCCAGCGATGGCGTCAGCCCGGCCAACCCATCACTCCTTGACGCTCATGTATTCCTTGGCCCAGAGAATGTATTCCTCCGGCTGGGTATAGGTGTGCGTCAACTCGGTCGCGCTCAAATCGGACGCCTGGGTAAAGATCTGCCGCTGTTCACGCAAGCTGTCATACGTCGCTTTGATCGCCGCAAAATAAGCACCATGGCCATCGATGGTCACACGCACACCGAGTTCGGCCAGACGTTTGTCATCGCGCAACGCCGGGTTGCCGTAGGTCACCAGCATCAGCGGCACGGTCAGGTGTTCGGCGATTTGTTCAAGCTGATCGAAATCCTGAATTCCGACCATGCAGATGCCGTCAGCCCCGGCCGCCTGATATTGGCGAGTGCGGCTGATGATTTCCTGATTTGGCAGGATGCCGGCGTTGGTACGGGCGATGATCGCCATTTCCGTATCAACCCGGGCTTCCAGCGCCGCGCGGATCTTGCCGACGCCTTCGGCAACGGTGATCAAGTCGGTGGATTTGCGCCCGAATTGGGCCGGCAGCAAGGTGTCTTCGATGGTCAGGGCGGCGACGCCGGCGCGTTCCAGTTCGACGATGGTGCGCATCACGTTGAGGGCGTTGCCGTAGCCGTGGTCGGCGTCGGCGATCACTGGCAATTGGGCGACGCGGCCGATGCGGGTGGCCTGTTCGGCGAACTCGCTGAGGGTGATCAGGGCAAAGTCCGGGGCACCCAGCACCTGCAACGAGGCCACGGAACCGCCGAGGATCCCCACTTCAAAACCGAGGTCAGCGGCAATCCGCGCGGACATCGGATCGAACACCGAAGCCGTGTGATAGCAGGTGTCGGAAGCCAGCAGTTGACGGAAGTTACGGCGCAAATCTTGATGGGAAAGCCTGGTCATACGAGTTCCACCAATACAAAGGAATGGAAAGGCTTGAACAAAGGTGTCAACGCCGAAGAATGAAAAGGCTATCACGCGAATGGGTCAATGATCATGACGAATTTGCAAGGGACAGGATGTCGCGGACGCTTTTGCTGAAAGGATTTACCTTTTTGCGGTGGTAACCGTCAGGCCGCCACCGCCTGTTGCTGTTGATTGGGCAGCATCGCCGCCCGTACCGAATTGCCCGGTTGCAGTTGCAGGCGCTTGGCGGTGAGGCGGTCGATCACCAGGCTGCTACCGACACGGCGGGCGCGGGCGACGGTGATGCGGCAGTTTTCCAGGCGCCGGTTGTGAATCAGCCACAGCGGCGCCTGTTCATCCGGACTACCGAGGCTCAGGGTCAACTCGACGCTTTCGCGCACGGTGCGAATACTGCGCACCGGCGCTTCGATTACCGGGCCGCCGTCGAAGATGTCGATGTAGCCTTTGTGGATGAAGCCTTCGGCCTGGAGGATTTTCAGCGCCGGCTCGGTATTCGGGTGTGCCTGGCCGATCGCCGCCTGTGCTTGTTCGGTGAGCATGCAGGTGTACAGCGGCTGGCGCGGCATCAGTTCGGCGATGAACGATTTGTTGCCAAGTCCTGACAAGTGATCGGCATGGCTGAAGTCCATTTGAAAGAAATGCCGGCCCAGACTGTCCCAGAACGGTGAACAACCGTGTTCATCGGCACTGCCGCGCAGTTCGGCAATCATTTTTTCGCCGAACAGGTGCGGGAACTCGGCAACGAACAGCAACCGCCCCAGCGACAGCAGGCGGCCATTGCTGCCGTGGCGCTGATCATGGCCGAGAAACAGCGAGCACAGCTCCGATTGGCCGGTCAGTTCGTTGTTGAGAAACAGTGTCGGGATCTGCCGTTGAATGCCCAGATCCGGCGCCGAACTCACGGTCAACCCGACCCGATAGTTGTACCAGGGCTCGCGCAGGCCGACCGCCCCGGCCAGGGCGCTGACGCCGACCACGCGCATGTCGTCGTCTTCGAGCACAAACAGATAATCCGCATCGGCCCGTTCGACCTGTTCGGCGAACGCCCGTTGCGCCCAGCGGACCCGATGCGACAGGCGATCTTCGTTGGCCGGCAGGGTGGTGAACCCCGGGCCGGCCTGTTGCACCAGCGCCATCAAGGCTGGCAGGTCGCTGACTTTGACCGGGCGGACAATCATGCTGTAACTCCTTCTGCGCGCCTGTTCGGGCACTGTCGTTGGCTGCGCAACCGCGCGGGTTTCACAGGGCAATCAGCCGAATCGGGCTGCCATCGGTCACGTTCAGCGCCGCACACATTGCAGGGGTGAGGGACAGCGGTTGATCGGGTTGATAATCGAGTTCGGTCATGATCGCGCGAAAGCCGTGCAGTGCGTCGTTGCTCAGCAGGTACCGGCCACGGCCATCGATCTGTGGCTGCTGTTGCACAGTTGCAGTCTGGCTGCGCGCTATCGAACGAATGTTGGCGGTACGCGCATACAGGGTCGGGCCGGCGTCGAACAGGTCGATGTAGCTGTTGGTTTCGAAGCCTTCACGCGCAAGGATGTCGAATGCTTCCTGACCGTCCGGGTGGATCCGACCGATGCAATCCTGCGCGGCTTGCGGCAGCATCGGCACGTAAATCGGGTATTGCGGCATCAGTTCGGCGAGAAAGGTGCGGCTTTGCAGCCCGCACAGGCGTTCGGCTTCAACGTAGGGCAGGTCGAAGAAGTGTTTGCCCAGTGCATCCCAGAACGGCGAATGACCTTTCTCATCGCTGTAGCCGACGATTTCGGTAATCACCGCCTCGGCAAAGCGCGGCGCGTGGGCGGCGATGAACAACAGGCGCGCCCGTGACAGCAATTCGGAGAACGGCGTGCGCACCAGCGCGGCGTCGATATGAAAGCCGCGCAGCAGCGTGTGATCGTTGAGGTCGTGGCACAGCGACAGCGCCGGCACGCCGTGTTCAATGTTCAGCTCGCGGGACGCACTGGTGAAATGGCGATTGCGCAGGCTGTAGAACGGCTCGTCGAAACCCGCTGTGGCGAGAATTTCCGAGCAGCCAACCAGACGCTGTTCGTCGAGGTCTTCCAGCACGAAGAAGTAGTTCTCCGGACCGTTAGCCTCTGCCGCGCTGGCGAACGAAGCGCAGGAACCGGCGATTTTCTCGCGAAGGCGCTCGCTGTCGTCCGGCAGGGAGGTCACGCCCACCAGACTGTCGCGGGCCAATTGTTGGAGCTGGGGCAGATCAGTCTGTTCGACTGGGCGTAAGACCAGCATGGATGTACTCCTGTATCAAAAGGTTCGGCAAAGTCGCCGAACCTGACTATCACTGTCGGTTTCCACGCGATAAATCGGCGGTCGCCTGATTTGTTGTCAGACGCCGCTCTTTTTCTTGTCAGCCGTTGCTCGGGTCAGGCAGCGCGGTACTGGCGCCGAGCTTGTTGAGGAAGAACAGGTACACCAGACCCAGGGCAATCCAGATCAGGCCTAGTTTCTGCGCATCGACGCCCATGTTGTACATGATGGCCGCGACGATGATGAAACCGACCACCGGACAGATCAGGTGACGCACGACCTGACCGGACTTTTGCCGACGCCAGTAGTAGTTGATCACTGTCAGGTGCAGCAGCATGAAACCGCTGAGCGCGCCGAAGTTGACCAGCGAGGTCAGGGTGTCGACCGAGTTGATGAACAGGTAGCAGATCACCAGCGACAGCACCGCCACCAGATAAATGCTCAGGTACGGCGTGTTGTGTTTCGGGTGCACCTTGGCCAGCACTTTCGGCAGTTTGCCGTCGCGGGCCATACCGAACAGCAGGCGCGAAACCGCGGCTTGCGAGGTGATTGCCACGGCCACGCCCCAGGCCAATGCCGTGGCAACAGCAGTCAGGGTCGCCAGCCAGCTGCCGGCGGCGATTTCGGCGATTTCATAGAACGCAGTGTCGGCGGATTTGAAGCCCATGCCGGCCGCCAGATCGGTGGCAATCCAGGTTTGCGCAACGAAAATCACCCCCATGACCACCAGCGTGATCAGCGCGGCTTTGCCGACGCTTTTGCCCGGATCACCTTTGATTTCTTCGGCGAGGGTAGAGATCGCATCGAAGCCGAGGAATGACAGCACGGCAATCGACACCGCTTGCATCAGCAGGGCGAAGTTGAAGGTTTCCGGGTGATACAGCGGCGCCAGGGTCAGCTCGCCATTACCGCCACCGTTGTGCAGGGCATTCCACGCATAGAACAGGAAGATCCCCAGCACCACCAGTTGCGCCAGCAGGAAGATGATGTTCATCCGTGCGGTGAAAGTGATGCCGCGCAGGTTGACGAAGGTCGCGCTGACCAGAAACGCCAGAATGAAGCCGACTTTCGGGATGTCCGGGTACAAATGGTTGAGCGCCATCGCCGCATAGACGTAGAGCAGCGGCGGGATCAGCAGGTAATCGAGCAGCATCAGCCAACCGGCGATGAAGCCGACGTGCTGATTAAGGCCGCGTTGCGCATAGGAATACACCGAACCGGCGATCGGAAAAGCCTTGGCCATGCTGCCGTAGCTCAGCGCGGTGAACAGCATCGCCACCATGCCGATGATGTACGCCAGCGGCACCATCCCCGGGGCCTCGGCGTTGACGTAGCCATACACACCGAACGGGGCGATGGGGATCATGAAGATCATCCCGTACACCACCAGGTCGGTCAGCGTCAGGCTACGTTTCAACTCTTGCTTGTAGCCGAATTCTTCAATTTCCATGAAGCGCAACTCCTTGTCAGCCAGTCGGTCGTTTTAGTTGTTATCGGTCCATCGTTTACAGCGTCAGCAGTCTTTCATTCATTACAGCAATGGCGCGAAGTAGCCGGCCCAGCGCGATACGGCTTCGGGGCTGCGCAGCAAGTCATTGCGCACCTCGATCAGCACCGAGTCGAGGCCACGGGCATCGCCGTGCACCGGCACGGTCATGTCTCCCAGCGGATCGATCTTGTACGGCTGATTGCCGGCGACTTTCAGCGGGTGTTCGCCGAGGCCGTCGAGCAGGCGTTGCGCGTAGGCCTTGGCCTGACCGAACAACACGCCGGCCTCCAGCGGTCGCGGCTGGCCGTAATACACCGGGGTGAAACTGTGAATCCCCACCACACGCACCGCTTGGCCCTTGGCAACACGTTCGTCGATCAGCGTTTGCAAGCGCGCGTGAAACGGCTTGAACAAGGTCTGGCGGCGGTATTCGCGGGTGGCTTCGTCCAGTTCACGGTTGCCCGGCACCTGATAAATCTCGCTCTGCGCCGGAATGCTGTCCGGGGCGTGCCGTGGCCGGTTCAGATCGATCAGCAGCCGCGAATAATTGGCGCTCAACAGGGTTGCGCCGAGCATCTCCGATAACTGCTCGGCCAGTTGCAGCGCGCCAATGTCCCAGGCGATGTGTTCAGCGGCGGCGGCAGCGTCCAGGCCCAGATTGTTCAGAGCTTCGGGGATGTAGCGGCTGGCGTGTTCGCACACCAGAATCAACGGGTGCGTCGAGTCGGCGCGGCTCAGGTTGTAGGCCGGTCGGGTGTACAACCCCAGCTCGGCGGATTCAGTACAGGCGTGCATAGTGCTCACACAAGTCAGCGGGCGAGAGCTGTTCCGTCAGCGCCAGTTCCTCGGTTTTCAGGGCGTAATAGGTGTCGAGCAGCGGCTTGGGCAGCCATGCAGTGAAGGCGCCACTGTTGCGCAGGCAATCCAGCGCCTGGGCCAGCGAGGCGGGCAGGGCGACGATGCCCCGGGCCTGGCGTTGCTCGTCGTTGAGTGAATCGGGAATTTCATCGGTGATCGCGTTCAGTGCCAAGCGTTGTTCGATGCCCAGCCGACCGGCGATCAACAGCGCGGCCATGGCCAGATGTGGCGAGGCGGTAGCGTCCATGGCGCGGAATTCGAGGTTGAACTGGTTGGCCACGGACTTGCCGCCGAGGGTCACCGTCGGGCAGATGCGCAGCGCTGCTTCGCGGTTCTGTTGGCCGAGACAGGCGTAGGAGGCGCTCCAGTGATGCGGCTGCAAGCGTTCGTACGACACCGGCGTCGGTGCGGTAAACGCACACAGCGCCGGCAAGTAATGCAGGATTCCCGCTGCCCAATGCTGGCCGAGACTCGACAGACCGTTACTGGTGCCAGCGTCGTAGAGCATCGGCAGACCGCCCAGATCAAGCAGGCTGACATGCAGGTGCACGCCGTTGCACACCGCGTCGGCGGCGGTCTTCGGCGCGAAGCTCAAGTCCAGGCCCATTTGCCGGGCGATCTCGCGGGTGATCTCGCGCACGTTGACGGCGCGATCGGCTGCCGCCACGCCGAGCGTCGGGCGGCAGGTAATTTCGTATTGGTGCTTGCCGTATTCCGGCAGAAACATTTCCGGCTCGACTCCGCCGGCGCGCAGGGCGCTGAGCAGCCAGCCGCCGAACGCGGCGCCCTGACGCTGGGCTTCGAGAGAGAACGCCAGGTGCTCGGCGAAACCGGCGTGCAGGTTGAATTCGTGCTCGAACGCGGCGTTGACCTGCAAGCCCAACCCATCGCGATAACGTTCGATTTCATCACGCAACAACGTGCGCGGGCAGGCGCCCCACGGGCGGCCATCGGTTTCGCGGATATCGCCGTGGATGAAATCCAGCGCCGGGGCATCGGCGTCCGGGCCATTGCCGACGGTGACGCGGCTGCTCAGATCGGGAATCAGCCGCAGGTCGCCATACGCGCCCCACGGATTGGTCGAGGCAATGATGTCCTGCGGCGTCAACGCGCTGTTGGCCGGCACCCAGCCGCACCCGGCGGCTTGATAATGCTCAAGCTCATCAGTGGGAAACGAGCGGCCGCGGGTGATGCCGATCAGGTCGGTGGTGACCAGCGTGGTCATCGGTAGCGGCGTCAGGCGCGTGCTCATGACCGCATCTCCTGCAGGCGGGCGAGCACGGTGTCGGTGTCGGTGATCCAGCAGTAACCCTTGATCGCATTCAGGCAGGCGTGATGGCGTTCGGCGCTGTAGGTGGCGCAGGCGTCCTCGACCAGCGTGACCAGATAGCCGCGATCGGCGGCGTCGCGCACGGCCATGTCGACGCACTGGTCGGTGACGATGCCGGCAATGATCAGGTGACGGGTTTGCAGGTTACGCAGCACGTAGTCGATGTTGGTCGAGTTGAAGACGCCCGAAGACGTCTTCGGCAGGACGATTTCGTTTTCCACCGGGGTCAGGTCTTCAATGATCCTGGCCTGCACGCTGCCTTTGGGCAGGTGCATGTCCGAGAGTTTGTGGTCGAGCGAGCGGTCGCGACCATCAGCGGTGAGGCTCTCGATAATCGTGTGCAGCACGTTCTGCCGCGCCTCGCGAAAGGCACTGAGCAAACGACGTTGGTTGGGCACCACCTGCATGTGCGCACGGGTCAGGAAATACTCGGCGTCAGGCCCATTGAGGTGCGCGTCGAACTGCGGTTCGAGCCAGGCACGCTGCATGTCCACCAGCAACAATGCGGTGTGGTCAGTGACAAACGGCAGATCCCGTGGCGAGCGGTGGGGAAGGCTGAACATCCTTATTTATCCTCCAGCAGGTGGGTGTTGAAGTCGTTGCGCAGGGCATCGATGCCTTCCAGGCGATCGGCGAGGTTTTCGGTGCGCAAGGTCAGGCAGGCAATCAGCGCTTCGACTTGCGCCAGCGCCGGCACCATGGTGTCGAACGGCGACGCCGACTCCACCGGCGCGCTGATGATCAGGTCGGCCAGCTCGCGCAGCGGCGAGGCATAGATATCGGTGAACAGCACCACGCGCGCGTTGTTGTTCTTTGCCGCGCTGGCGACCCGCAGGGCCTGAGTCTGGTAGCGGCGGTAGTCGAACAGCAGCACGACATCCTGGCGTTGCAGATCGAACAGGCGATCGGGCAATTGCGCGTTGTCTTCCAAAGCGAAGCAACCGGGGCGCAGCAGGCGCAGGTGATTGAGCAGGTAAGTGGCCATCAGGCTGCTGAAGCGCCCGCCGAAGCAGTACACCTGATGCCGGGCATCGAGCAGCCAGTCGGTGAGAATGCGCACGTCTTCGGGTTGGGTCAGCGATTGGGTTTCGACCAGCAGGCGATGGCTGTCGCCCAGATAGTGGCTCCAGGCGTCGTCCTTGTGCTGATGGGCGCGCGGTTGCAACAGCGTGCGCGGCGAGCGCAAGCGGTGGTCCATGTCGCTGAGCAGTGCTTCCTGGAATTCGGCATAACCGCCGAAGCCGAGTTTTTTCACCAGCCGCACAATGGTCGGATCGCTGACTCCGGCATGTTCGGCCAGACGCGCCATCGGCCCCAGACCGTTGCGTGGGTACTGATCAAGCAAGGCGCGAACGACTTTGCGCTCCGACGGCGTAAGATCCAGGCCGGGATCGGTGATCAGGTCTCTGAGAGGGGGCATCCGGGCTCCTGCTGGATGAGGGTGTTGAATTCGCTTCATAATCCGTTAAAACAGTATTTATGTAACTGACGTTACATGTCTAGTGAATTTTTCAGTGTGTTGAAAAGGCTCCGGAATGAAGCGAGATGCCCGTGTAACAAGGGCTACACGTAATTCGATCGGGCTTGTAGTCCATCGCCCACGGCAGTGTCAGAAATCGCCGTATTTGTGCTTTTTTCTGCTGTGACCGAGGCGATCCGGCAGCCCTGCAGCCCTCGGTTTACGGCACAATTAACGACAGAATGGCTTTGCGCCGCTGATTTTCATGAAGGCCCACCGGAGCGATACCTGTGCAGACCACTCGTTTGACATTGATTTGCCATGCGCGAACCGTCGCACAGAAATTGGCGTGTTTTCCTACGAATGAGCCTGTTGAAAATATCGGGCTGGCATCGGGCGAATTGTCCGAGCGTTTCGACGCCGCGCGACGTTTGATTTGCGCGCCGGAGTTGCGCACGCGCCAGACTGCGGCGTGGTTTGGCGCGGATGCGCAGGTCGATGAGGCGCTGCGCGATTGTGACTGGGGGCGCTGGCATGGGGTATCGATCAAATCCCTGCAAAACGCTGAAGGCGCGGCGTTGCACGCCTGGCTCGAAGATCCCCATGCGACACCTCACGGCGGTGAATCAGTGACGCAGTTATGCGAGCGCGTGGCGGTATGGCTGAGCAGTCTGCAAACCACACCAGAACATGTAGTGGCGGTGACGCATCCGTTTGTCATCCGCGCCGCGCTGATCCACGTGATGCGCGGTTCGGCGTTTCATGACATTGATGTCGAACCGTTGTCAGCGGTCGAATTGCGCTTCACCGGGCGCTGGCGCTTGCGTCTGCCGGGCCTCGACGTTCAAGGAGCACTTTGATGAAACAACTGCTGGTGATCGGCATCGGTGCCGGTAATCCCGACTACATCACGATGCAGGCCGTGAAAGCGCTGAACCGTGTCGATGTGTTCTTTCTGATGGATAAAGGCCAGAGCAAGGACAAGCTGATCGACTTGCGCCGCGAGATCTGTGAGCGCTACATCGACGACCCTGACTATCGCTTTGTCGAAGCCCACAGCCCGGAACGCGAACGCGGTGATGTCGACTATATGGCCAGTGTCGATGACCTGAACCGTGCCAAGCAGCAGACCTTCGAACGCCTGATCAATGACGAATTGTCTGACGGCCAGTGCGGTGGTTTCCTGGTGTGGGGCGACCCGGCGTTGTACGACAGCACCGTGCGTATCCTCCAGGCCATCCTGGCCTCGGGCACCTGTGCCTTCGAGTTTGAGGTGATTCCCGGGATCACCAGCGTTCAGGCGTTGGCGGCGCAGCACAAGGTGCCGCTGAACACCATCGGTCGTTCCATCGAAATCACCACCGGGCGGCGTTTGGCGGCAGGGCAGGTGAGTGATACGGACAGCCTGGTGGTGATGCTCGATGCTGAGGATTCGTATCACCGGGTGGCCGATCAGCAGACCGAGATTTACTGGGGGGCTTACCTGGGCACGCCGGATGAGATTCTGATTAGCGGCAGGCTGGCGGATGTCGCGGACGAGATCGAGCGGGTGCGCAAGAAGGCGCGGGCGGAGCATGGGTGGATCATGGATACGTATTTGCTGCGCAAGCCTTAGATTGTTGGTGCTTGGACTGGCCCCCATCGCGAGCAGGCTCACTCCTACAATTGAATGGGTTCACAATTCCAATGTAGGAGTGAGCCTGCTCGCGATAGGGCCGGAACATTCAACGTACATTTTGAACAGGCAAAAAAACACCCGGTGCAACGCAAGTCGCACCGGGTTTTTGTTGCCAGCAAGCGGCGGATGTCGTGGATCCGCCATTCACTGTTGAACTCTGGTTATGCGCGTTCCAGCGCCAGCGCCACACCCTGACCGCCGCCGATGCACAGGGTCGCCAGACCCTTTTTCGCATCACGCTTGATCATTTCATGCAGCAGGGTCACCAGCACACGGCAACCCGATGCACCGATCGGGTGGCCCAAAGCGATGGCGCCGCCATTGACGTTGACCTTGTCCAGATCCCATTGCAGATCCTTGGCCACCGCCAGCGATTGCGCGGCAAACGCTTCGTTGGCTTCGATAAGGTCGAGCTGGTCGATGTTCCAGCCAGCCTTGTCGAGGCAGCGGCGGGTCGCCGATACCGGGCCGATGCCCATGATCGCCGGGTCGACACCAGCGTTGGCATAAGCGGCGATGGTCGCCAGTACAGGCAAGCCGAGGGATTTGGCTTTTTCCGCGCTCATCAGAATCACGGCGGCGGCGCCGTCATTCAGCGACGAAGCATTACCGGCGGTGACGCTGCCGTCCTTTTTGAACGCCGGACGCAGTTTCGCCAGGGATTCGGCGGTGGTGTCGCCACGCGGTTGCTCGTCGACCTTGAAAGCAACAGGATCGCCTTTGCGCTGCGGGATCAGGATCGGGGTGATCTCATCGACAAAGCGCCCAGCCTCAATCGCGGCGGCGGCTTTCTGCTGAGAAGCAGCGGCGAAAGCATCTTGCTGCTCACGGCTGATCTCATATTTGTCGACGAGGTTCTCGGCAGTGATGCCCATGTGGTAATCGTTGAACGCATCCCACAGGCCATCGCTGATCATGGTGTCGACGATTTGCGCGTGGCCCATGCGCAGACCGGTGCGTGCGCCAGGCATTACATAGTTGGACAGGCTCATGTTTTCCTGGCCGCCGGCGATGATCACATCAGCGTCGCCGCAACGGATCGCCTGCGCACCCAGGTGCAAAGCCTTAAGGCCCGAACCGCAGACCTTGTTCAGGGTCAGCGCTGGCACAGCGTGAGGCAGGCCAGCCTTGATCGCCGACTGACGCGCCGGGTTCTGGCCGGCGCCGGCGGTCAACACCTGGCCCATGATCACTTCATCAACCTGTGCACCGTCCAGCCCGGTCTGCTCGAGCAACTGGCGGATCACCGCCGCGCCCAGATCCACCGCGGAGACGCTGGCCAGCGAACCCTGGAAACTGCCGATCGCGGTACGCGTGGCGGCAACAATTACGACGTCTTGCATTTTCGAATTCCTCACTGGGCAGCGAACTGCATTTCCGGTACGTGATCCGGGACGATCAGTTTACCAGCGGTTTTGGCGACGATTTCCTCGACGCTGACGCCAGGTGCGCGTTCTTTGAGGACAAAAGCGCCATTTTCGATTTCCAGGTAGGCGAGGTCGGTCAGCACGCGCTTGATGCAGCCGGCGCCGGTCAGCGGCAGGCTGCATTTGGCCAGAAGCTTGGACTCACCATCCTTGGAGGCGTGGGTCATGATCACGATGATGTTGTCGGCGCCGGCCACCAGATCCATCGCGCCGCCCATGCCCTTGACCAGTTTGCCGGGGATCATCCACGAAGCGATATTGCCTTCGACGTCGACTTCGAACGCGCCGAGCACGGTCAGGTCGACATGACCGCCACGGATCATCGCGAACGATTCGGCGGAGTTGAAAATCGACGCGCCGATGCGCGCGGTCACGGTCTGTTTGCCGGCGTTGATCATGTCGGCATCGATGGTTTCTTCGGTCGGAAACGGACCCATGCCGAGCAGGCCGTTTTCCGATTGCAGCATGACTTCCATGCCTTCAGGAATGTAGTTGGCGACCAGGGTCGGAATGCCGATGCCGAGGTTCACATAAAAGCCGTCCTGCATTTCGCGGGCGACGCGCTGAGCCATTTGTTCGCGGGTAAGTGCCATTTTTTATTCTCCGTCAGCCTGAATTATTTGCGGATGGTGCGCTGTTCGATGCGTTTTTCGAACGTGCCGCAAATGACCCTATCGACGTAGATGCCCGGGGTGTGGATCTGCGAGGGGTCGAGTTCGCCGGGTTCGACGATTTCTTCGACTTCAACCACGGTGATCTTGCCGGCGGTGGCGGCCAGCGGGTTGAAGTTCTGCGCGGTGTGACGGTAGACGACGTTGCCGAAGTGGTCGGCTTTCCAGCCTTTGACGATCGCGAAGTCGCCGGTGATGGATTCTTCCATCAGGTACTTGCGACCCTTGAATTCGCGCACTTCCTTGCCTTCGGCGACCGGAGTGCCAACGCCGGTGGCGGTGAAGAAGGCCGGAATGCCGGCGCCGCCTGCGCGCATCTTCTCGGCAAGGGTGCCTTGCGGGGTCAGGATGACTTCGATGTCGCCCTTGAGCAGTTGCTCTTCGAACAGCTTGTTTTCGCCGACGTAGGAGGCGATGACTTTGCTGATCTGACGGTCGGTGAGCAGTACGCCAAGGCCGAAACCGTCGACGCCGCAGTTGTTGGAGACGACGGTGAGGTCGCGGGTGCCTTTGCGCTTGATCTCGGCGATCAGGTTTTCCGGAATGCCGCACAGACCGAAGCCGCCGGCGATGACGGTCATGCCGTCCTCAAGCCCGGCCAGAGCTTCCTCGTAGGAACTCACGCGCTTGTCGAAACCTGCCATATGCACCTCTTTTATTATTTGCGGGCGGCTGGCTAGCCGAATGGTTGGAGTGTCTCGCTGGAAGATATATTTGTTAAGTTGATTTTTAAGGTTGATTGATAGATAAAACTCAACAAATGCATCTGCCCCCTGTAGGAGCTGCCGAAGGCTGCGATCTTTTGATCTGATAAAACCAAGATCAAAAGATCGCAGCCTCCGGCAGCTCCTACCTGACCGAGTTTCATGTTCAGAGGTTTGAGTATGACCATCAAACAGATCCGCGCCTTTCTCGCCGTGGCCCAGAGCCTGAGTTTCGCCGTGGCTTGCGAGCGCCTGCATCTCTCGCAATCAGCGTTGAGCCTGACCATCAAAGCGCTGGAGGAGGGACTGGGCGGGCGCCTGTTCAGTCGCAACACCCGCAACGTCGCACTGACTGCCGAAGGTGAATCCTTGCTGCCATTGGCTCGACGGCTGATCGCGGACTGGGACAACGCCGAAGACGAGATGCGTCAACGCTTTAGCCTGCAACGCGGGCGGGTGACGCTGGCGGCGATGCCGTCGTTTGCCGGCAACCTGTTGCCGCCGATCCTCAAAACGTTTCGCGCGCGCTATCCGAACGTCAACGTCACGGTCAATGACGTGATCAACGAGCAAGTGCTGGAAATGGTCCGTGATCGTCAGGTTGAGCTGGGGGTGGCGTTCGAGCCGATGCAAAACACCTCGATGACATTTACGCCGCTGTACAGAGATCGCTTCGTCGCGGTGGTGTCGAAGGATTCGCCATTGGCGCAGCGCAGCGAGATCGATTGGCAGACGTTATTGCAGGAGCCGTTCATCACCTTGCAGCGGCCCTCGACGGTGCGGGTGATGCTCGAAGAGCACTTGCAGGCGCGGGGCATGAAGTTGCCGGTGGAATTTGAAAGCCATCAATTGGCAACGGTCGGGCGGATGGTCGCCAGCGGGCTGGGCGTCAGTGCCGTGCCGGCGTTGTGCGCCGGGCAGATGCAGGAGCTGGGCGCGCATTGCCTGACGCTGGATGACTCGGTGGAGCGGGCGATTGGTGTGCTGACCGAACCGGGCAATGAACTGTCGGCGGCGGCGCAGGCGTTGTTCGATATTCTCAAGGCTGAAGATCTCGGGCTACTGTGAGATCTACCCCCTCGCCCCAACCCTCTCCCCCAGAGGGGGCGAGGGGGAAGGGAGCTGATCGGGGGCATTTCAAAAAATGGGTTCGACTCGAAATTTACAGGTCGATGTATCGCTAGCAACAACTCGGTCAATTCCCTTTCCCTTGGGCGAGGGCGAGGGCGAGGCCTAGTGTTCGGGGAAAGGGAGCAGATCGTGGTTATTCAGATTGTGAGCTCGACTCAGCATTTTCAGGTCGCAGTATTCAGCCCAGACAACTCGGTCAGTTCCCTCTCCCTTGGGAGAGGGCTAGGGTGAGGGGCTTGGGTCCTGAGTCGAGCACAAAGTGCAGCAACTCACCGATCCAGCACTTCAACCAACAACGGCAAAAGCTGTTCACACGACGCTTCAATCTTCAAATCCAGCAAATCATCCGCCCGGGTCTTGCCCAGATTGATCGCAATCAACGGTTTCCCGCGATCGGCGATCACCCGGCACAGGCGAAACGCCGAATACGCCATCAACGAAGACCCCACCACCAACATCCCCGCGGCATTTTCTGCCGCCGCCATCGCCCGTGCCGCCGTGTGCTGCGCAACGTTTTCGCCGAAAAACACCACGTCCGGTTTCATCCGCTCGCCAAAGCAATGCGGGCAGTGCGGCACCTGAAAACGCGCCTCGAACGCCGGGTCGAGCAGGGTGTCGCCATCCGGTGCCTGCACCGCGTCGACCCCGGCCAGATACGGATTGTGCAATTCCATCAGTTGTTGAATCGCATCGCGCTCGCTGCGCTGACCGCAGTCCAGGCACAACACCCGATGCAGGCTGCCGTGCAGTTCGATCACGTCGTGACTGCCGGCCTGATCGTGCAGGGTGTCGACGTTCTGGGTGATCAAGTCACGGATCAGCCCACCGTGCTGCAGATCGGCCAATGCCTCGTGAGCCGCGTTCGGTTGCGCCTGACGCACCCTTGGCCAACCGAGCATGGCCCGCGCCCAATAGCGGCGGCGCGACTCGGGGGCGGCGAGGAACTCCTGGTACATCATCGGTTGTCGGCCACGGCGTACTCCGTCGCTGTCGCGGTAGTCCGGAATGCCCGACGGCGTGCTGATGCCGGCCCCGGTCAGTACGATGAAGTCGCCATCAGCCATCACCTCTTGCAGGGTGTCGAGGTGTTCGCGGGTCGGGCTGTCGAGCATGGTCAGCGCTCCGAAGTGGGCAGTGCCAGCAGGTTAGCACGCGACCCGCATGGCTTACTTGCGCGCCTCCAGAATCAGGTTGAACGGTGTCTGCGTGGCCCGACGGAAGTGCTTGAACCCGGCCTCGGTAAATACTTTGCGCAGACGCATTTCCCCGGCCTGCGCGCCCAGGCCGAGGCCGACTTCCTGTGACAGCGAGTTGGGTGTGCAGATAAACGTCGAGGCGGCGTAGAACAGCCGTCCGACCGGGTTGATGTTGTCGTCCAGCGTGTCGTTGGCGAATGGCTCGACCAGCAACACCGTGCCGTCGTCTTTCAACGAGTCATAAGCGTGACGGGCGGCGCCGACCGGGTCGCCCATGTCATGCAGGCAGTCGAAATAGCAGATCAGGTCGTAGTCATCGCCGGGGTAACTCTTTGCCGAGCCCTGGAAGAACTTCGCCCGGCTGCTGACGCCACCTTCCTCGGCGCGCTGGGTGGCGACAGTGATCGAGGGCGCGTGATAGTCGTAGCCGACGAAGCGCGAGTTGGGAAAGGCCTGGGCCATGATCACCGTCGAGGCGCCGTGACCGCAGCCGATGTCGGCGACTTTGGCGCCGTCCTCGAGTTTAGCCACCACGCCGTCCAGCGCTGGCAGCCATTCGGCGATCAGGTGACCTTTGTAGCCGGGCCGGAAGAACCGCTCGGTGCCGGTGAACATGCACGGATGATGATCGCCCCAAGGCAGAGCGCCATTGCCGCGCATGGCTTTGACCAGTTTGTCTTTGTCGTGGAAAAACGACGCCACCACCCCGAGACCACCGGCGACGTAGAGCGGCGAGTCCTCGACGGCGAGGGCCAGCGCCTGTTCTTCCGGCAGACGGAACAGGCCGTCGTGGTGCTCCATATAGCCGGACGCCGCGTGAGCGCTGAGCCATTCGCGCACCAGACGCGGATTACAGGTGGTTTTGGCGGCGAGGGCATCGGCGCTGATTGGCTCACTGTCGGCCATCGCCCGGTACAAACCGAGTTCTTCGCCGACGATGACATTGGCCAGCATCGCCGCGCCGCCCATGTCGTTGACCAGTTTGCCCATGAATTGGTTGAGCTTCGCCTCGTCCATCATGTGTGCTCCTGAAACAGGATCACGGTCCGGCGGCGTCGAAGGTCGAGGCGTGCGCCACCGGGCGGTGGTCACGGAGTTGGGCAGGGCACGGCTGACGTCCTGCGTCCCCCTCGACTGGGTAATAAAGGAGTCTAGCCCCGGTCCGGGCGTGTCGCTGGATTTGTGAGCAACGAAAACCTGTGGGAGCGAGCCTGCTCGCGAAGGCGGCATTTCAGGTAATTCTGATCTTGTCAGTGCCGACGCTTTCGCGAGCAGGCTCGCTCCCACATTAGGCAGGTGTGTATCCCTGTGTATCGAGATGGCGGCGGGATACACACGGCTGCAAAAGTCCGGTCGTTGCACACAGCCGTGATACAGCCGGCGGTTCAACTGGGAAAAACCTACTGCAGAGGTATACCCATGCAAACGCCTCCCTTATTGACGCAACCCAGTGTTGGCCTCGGCCTGCGCCGTGGCCTGCTGAAAGACCTGCAAGCTGCGCGCAGCGGCGCTTTCGATTTTCTCGAAGTCGCCCCTGAGAACTGGATCGGCGTCGGCGGCGCCCACGGTGCAGCATTGCGTGAACTGGCCGAACGCTACCCGTTGTCCTGCCACGGTTTGTCGCTGTCACTCGGCGGGCCGGCGCCGCTGGATGTCGGGTTCTTGCAGGAGGTCCGGGTGTTTCTCGACTATTACAACGTGGCGCTGTACAGCGAGCACCTGAGTTATTGCAGCGATGACGGGCACCTGTATGACTTGCTGCCATTGCCATTCACCGAAGAGGCGGTGCACCACGTCGCCGCGCGAATCCGTCAGGCCCAGGACATTCTCGGCCGGCGTCTGGCCGTGGAAAACGTTTCCTACTACGCCGCGCCACGTCAGGACATGGACGAGGTGAGCTTCACCAATGCCGTGCTGCGCGAGGCCGATTGCGACCTGCTGCTGGACGTCAACAATGTCTACGTCAACGCGATCAACCACGGATTCGAACCGCAAACCTTTCTCGCCGGCATTGAGCCGGGCCGGGTGGTCGGCATGCATGTGGCGGGGCATTTCGATGAGTCCGATACGCTGAAAATCGACACCCATGGTGCCTCGGTGAAGCCGGCGGTTTGGGCATTGCTGGCTGAGGCCTACGCGCGATTCGGCGCTAAGCCAACGTTATTGGAGCGGGACTTCAACTTCCCGGCATTTTCCGAACTGATTGCCGAGTTGCAGACCATTCGCCATTTACAAGCGGGGGGCAGCCATCGTGGATAACCTGCTACAGCAACAGCAGGCGCTGACCCGGTACTTGCGTGATCCCGAACATCAGTCGCCGCCCGTCGACATGAATGTGCAACGGGTTAACGTCTACCGGGATCTGGTATTCAACAACCTGTCGCAATTGTTGAGTGGCACCTTCCCGGTGTTGATTCGAATCATTGGGGAAAAACGCTGGGGCTGGCTGGTGCGAGGATTCTTGCGCGACTGGCGGGCGCAGACACCCAGGTTCGGTGAGATTGCCGAAACGTTTCTCGACTATCTCGCTGCGCAACCGCAGGTGTTGCGCGAGGGTGAGTGGCCGGCGTTTCTGCTGGAGCTGGCGCATTACGAATGGGTCGAGATGGCCCTGCAACAGTCCGATGCTCAGGCGCTGCCGTCGACCGATCCGGCGTTGTTGCTGGAACGCCCGCTGCTGATCTCGGCGTTGGCCTGGCCGCTGGCGTATGTATGGCCGGTGCATGAACTCGACCCGGACAATCAGCCCGCCACGCCACCGGCTCAACCGACCTTGTTACTGGTGCGACGTACGGCTGACTGGAGCGTGAAGTTTTCCGAACTGAGTCCGTTGGCCTGGCGGTTGCTGCAGCGCATCGACGAATATCCCGCTCTTGATGGCCGTCAGCAGTTGCAAGGTTTGGCGGTGGAGGCAGGGGAGACTGCAACTGCTGCGTTCATGGAAAACGGATTGATGTTGATGCGGCAAATGCATGAAGACGCCGTGCTCTGCAGCATCGTTTGAATCAATGGGCAGGCAACCACGACGGCGGGCAAGGATGCTGACGATAGAAGTTGCGCAGTTGCGCCACATCGCGTGTGAACCCATCGATGAGCCTTTGCCGATATTGCATTTGGGCAGGCACTTGCAAGGCCGGTTGGCGCAGAAAATCCGCCACGGCTTGCGCGGCTTGAATGCCGCTCATCAGCGCTTTGAGTACGCCGTGGGACGCCGCCGGATCAAGCCGGTTGGCGGCATCGCCTACCAGGAAATAACCGGCCCCGGCGGCGGCCGGGGTGAGGCGCCAGGTCACATCGGCGCCGCGCACGGCACCCACCGCTGGTAATGATTGCAGGGTGGAAGGGAGCATCACCGACCGAGTGTTGCGTTCGAAGGTCAGGCGCGTCCAGTGCAGCAAACGATCCTCAACCTGGGCGATCCACGTCCACCCCTCAGGGTCGGCCAGCAAGTGTGCCGTCGTCGCATAGGCTGCGTTAGAGCCTTGCAAGTAGCCGTAACGAGCCACCAGTGGCGCGGAGCAACTGTGAGTCGTCAGGCCGAGTTGGCGGCTGAGCCAGTCGCGAGCGCCACTCGCATCGATCAGGCATTTTGCGTAAAGGCAGCCGCTGTCGGTGTCGACGCCGATCACCCGGTTAGCCTGCGTCAGCACCCGCCGTGCCCGGCTGGGCTGGATGACCTCTACGCCCAAAGAAGCGGCTTGCGCCAGCAACGTTGCGTCCAATAGGGCTCGCTCGAGATGAAAGCCCTGCCAAATGCCGCTGTCATCGGTGCCAAAACCGTTGAAATGCGGCGCGCCGTTCCACGTTACCCAGTGACCGTCAAAGCGCCGGGCCGCGCGGCCACACAAGGGCTCGGCAACCCCCAGCAGGCGTAACAACGGTTCGATGCCCGGATGCAGGCTTTCGCCGGGGCGAAATCGTGGGAACGCCTGCCGTTCGATCAAAGCCACGTGCAAGCCACGCCGGGCGCAACTGATTGCCGTTGCGCACCCCGCAGGGCCGGCGCCGACGATCACGACATCAAAATGCTGCATGGGCGACCTGCCACGGCAGCGCGTCAGTTTTGATCAGGATCGCATCGGCGTCGAGCAACAGAATCACCAGCGCTTCGACTTCGACGTCGCGCAACCTGAAATCGCTTTCAGCGATCCGCACGGCACCGCGTCTGTACAGCAAAAAGCGCTGCACCCAGCCGTCGAGGACCTGCCCGGATTCCGCCTGTGCGGTGTCCAGTTCGGCATTCGGCCGCTGCACTTCAATGAACGACAACAGCGGCCATGTATTGCGCAATTGTTTGTCGTTGGCGGCGCCAAGCACGCGGTACACGCGATACATCGATAGCACGCGTTGCTGATACGCCGTTTGCGAGGTGTGACCGGTCATGCCCAGGGAAAACAGGTTGTCGAGAGCCACTTGGGTGTAGTCGGCATGGGCGTACGCGTGGTATCGGGCGATCAATCGATTGTCATGCGTGATCAGTTGCGGGCCGCGCTGATTATCCCAGGCCACACCGCCGCCCATGCCGATGTCCTCATCGGTCAGGGGAATGATGCTGTGCAGGGTCGAGCGCGGCTCGAAGACCCGCGCTGAGTCCGGCGCCACGCCGGGCCAGAAAGACCCCAGCGCCGCACAGATTTTTGCATCCTCGGGAAACGGGCTGGCCATCTGATAACCGGCGAGAACGTTGATCCATTCTTCGTCCACGGTGCGCTGACGAACCCAGCCGACCTCCCAGCCTGGCCCGAACACCCCGGCGGCGCCGTCGGGCAGTGAGGTAGGCCGTGATGGCGGCGGTAGCGGGGCTTCGGATTGCACAATGTCGGATTGATCGGCGAGGGCGACGATGGCACTCACCCCGCGATCGGCGGGGGAGAACAGGTGATCCTGCAAGTGCAGGTTGGCGCAGTAGCGGACATTGGAAAGCGCTTCCAGTCGGGCGTGCCAGAGACCGGTACTCGGCAATGACGGCTCGTCGCTGACCCAGCGCAACAGGTTGCGCTGGCTGCACAGCGGATAGAAGTCCGGTGGGCCGATCAGCGAGTAGGCCGCGACTGTCGGCAAACTTTTTTCCAGCGCCGGGCACCGTGGCCGCACCCAGCCATCGGCGGTGCTGTCCTGATAGTGCAAGGCGCGGTAACCCCCCTGGCGCAGCAATTCTTCGACATTTTCATACTCGTTCAGGTCTTCGATACTGCCATCCGCCTCGACCCGGTGACGCCCGTGAATCATGCCGCCACTGTTGGCCGGCATCACAAAGGACAACGGTTGACCCTGGTACGCGGCCGGCTCGACCAGCCGCGGTTTGGCCACGGGTAACAGCAGCCCCGGGCCGCCATCCGTCACTGTTGCCCAATGCGCCAGGTCGGCGGTAACGACGAAGGGCGGCTGGCTGATCTGCGGCTCCTGCCAGCCGGTGCCGCTGTGGCGTAAATGGATATGCCGCAGTTTTTCGTTGATCTGGTGGTTGTCCAGCGTCACCGTCAGGTTCATGCCCTCCAGGCACTGTGCGCCGTTGAACAGCTTGTGCAGCGGCACCCAGAAATCCAGTTCGGGATCGAGCTCCACCTGAAAATCCATCGGTCCGAAGCGCGTGGCATCGCCTTTGAGTTTGACGGCGATGTAGGCGCTGTAGCGCACCGGCATGACTCGGATGCGGTAAGGGTCATCGTCGACGAAGGGCAAAAAGCTGCGCAGTTTTGCGTCATAGCGCGCGGGGGCGGTGCCGACGCGGGCGATACCGGTGCGCGAGAAACACAGATCGGCATGCCGGCCATGCACGGTGTCGGCCGCGCAACGATATTCACTGGCGAACGCGACCATTGCCAACGGTGCGCCCAACGCTTTGCTGCGCAAACTGTCGAGCGTGGGCGGGCTGACGCTGTAGACATAGTCGAGCACTGTTTCGATTTCAGCAGGTGTGGGAAACAGCTGTAGTGTCTGGCCGTTTTCATCGCTGATGACCCGTGGCGAAGCCAATGCGTGATACAGCAGGCTGCGTGACGGTACGCCGGCTTCGATTGCGCGGCTGCCGGCCCGAGCGAAGTCGGCGAATCCGGGTAGTGAACGGTCGACGTTCAACGGTTTGCCCAATTCCGCCGCCAGCGGTTCGGCGAGCAGGTCCAGGCCATGCGCGAGCATCAACGAATGCCAGCCGCCGGGCGCCAGTCGCCTGCACACTTGTGTGACGGATTCGAGCAGATTCATATTGCGCCTCGACAGGTTGGGCCAATCGTCATGGAACCGCAGCCCGGCGCTGACTCGCCACTGTCAGATCTGACAGTCGCGACCAGTGGTGATCAGTGCGAAACGGGCAGCACAACGATAAGCGCAACGACCAAGGCGCACAGTCGGTGGATTCTGATGAGGTTGTAGGCATTGGCGCTGCGGTGCGCAGGCTACCGACCGGCGCCGGTTGGTAGCATTTAAACAACGCCGTTGAAAGGTTCAGCGGTGCAGCGGCAACTTCAGCTCAGCACACAACCCGCCGCCTTCGCGGTTGCTCAAGGTCAGCGAGCCGCCTAACGCCATGGCCAGTTGCTGGGCGATCGCCAACCCCAGGCCGGTGCCGCCGGTATCGCGATTACGCGAGTTTTCCACGCGGTAGAACGGTTGCAGCACCTGCGCCAGTTCGGCGTCGGCGATGCCCGGGCCGCGGTCCATGACGGTGATCGCCAGGCTGCCCTTGTTGGCTTCAACCCAGACTTCGGCGGCGCCGGCGAATTTCAGCGCGTTGTCGGTCAGGTTGACCAGAACACGGCGCAAGGCATGGGGCCGAGTATCGATGACCGCCGCGCTCTTGCCCACCAGGTTCACTTGCTTGCCCATGTCCTGATAGTCGAACACCAGGCTTTCGAGGAAGGAGTCCATGTTGGTGCGGCGGCTTTCCTCGGTCGAGCCATGGATGCTGCGCGCATAGGCAACGCCTTCGCGCACCAGATGTTCCATCTCGCTGAGGTCATTCCACAGCTTGTCTTTCTCGGTGCAATCGTCCATGAGCTCGGCGCGCAGTTTCATCCGCGTGATCGGCGTTTGCAGGTCATGGGAAATCGCTGCCAGCAATTGCATGCGCTCCTTGAGGTAGGCAGCGATGCGCGCCTGCATCGTGTTGAATGCACGCGCGGCGTAGACCACTTCGGTGGGGCCGCTTTCATCGAGGTTGATCGGGTGGGCGTTGGGGTCGAGGGTTTCCACGGCGTTGGCCAGCCGGGTCAAGGGGCGGACCGCGATGCGTACGGCCAGCCAGGTGCAGGCGATCATCAGCGCCAGTTGGCCGAGTAATACCGCCGGCAACCAGGGTGACAACGGGACCATCGCGGGGCGCACGTCGATGGTCACCGGGCTGCCGTCGCTCAGGCGCAGATGGCCCTGAAAATGTTTCTTCGGCCCGGGAATGTCGGTGAAGGTCAGCGGATAGCGTTCACCGATTGCGTCAGTGATCGAGGTGACGGCCACCGGCACATCACCGGGCTCGATCGGCGTGCCCGGATCGCCCTCGCTCAACAGGTAGCCATAATTTTTTCGCGCCAGCCGCTCGAGCCAGGCAGGGCGTTCTTCGCCAGGCAGGCGATCGAGGATTGCAATCGAGGTCGAAACGTCGGTTTGCAGATTGCCGAGCATGGTGTTTTTCGCGCTTTGGTAACGCTCGTAATACTGCGCGCCGAACGACAGCGCCTGCGCAAGCAGCAAGCCGATCAGGAAAATCAGCGACAGGCGTGAGGCGAGGGTGCGCGGCCAGTGCAGATTGACGCTCATGCCGGCGCCCCGAGAATCTCGACCGGCAGCGAGAACACGTAGCCCTCGCTGCGCACGGTCTTGATGTAGGCCGGCTCGCGCGCATCATCGAGCAGACGCTGACGCAAACGGCTGACCAGCAAATCGATCGAGCGGTCGAACAGATCCGCGTCACGGCCCTGGGTCAGGTTGAGCAGTTGATCGCGGCTGAGCACCCGTTGCGGGTGATCGAGGAACACTCGCAGCAAGCGGTATTCGGCGCCGCTGAGGGCGACCATGGTGCCGTCCTTGTCGAGCAGATGACGGGCCGAGGTGTCCAGTTGCCAACGGCCGAAAGCCAGCAAGCGCCCGGCCTCGGTGACCACCAGATTCGGCGGTAGCATCCTTGTGCGGCGCAGCACGGCGTTGATCCGCGCGAGCAATTCGCGGGCGGCGAACGGTTTGGTCAGGTAATCATCGGCGCCCATTTCCAGGCCGATGATGCGGTCGGTTTCATCGTTGCGCGCGGTCAGCATCAACACCGGCGTGGCCTTGTGTTTGCCCACCCGCAGTTCGCGGCACAGCTGCAGACCATCGTCACCGGGCATCATGATATCGAGCACGATCAGGTCGACGGTATTGGCTTCGAGAAAACTGCGCATCTGCCGGCCATCGGCGACCACGGTGGTGCGCAGACCGTTTTTCTTCAGGTAGTTGCCCACCAGTTCACGGATCTCGCGGTCGTCGTCGACGATGAGAATGTGATCGACATGATCCATCGGTTCAAGCCTCAGTCAGAAGGGGAATGCCGTGCAGTCTATAGAGCCTTCAATGACTCGCCTGCCTGCCTTTGTATTGCAGTGTATCTGCCGTGTCGGCGGATACACGGGAACGCAAAAACGCGAATTTTCCAGGGTTTTGTATCGCTGTGTATCCCCCGATGGCAGGGATACACAGCGATTGAAACGCGCCTGTTCCTGACACAGACGCGATACCTCGCGAGCCTCAAATAGGCTCCATCGAGGCCCACACAGATCGCCTCGGCTCAAACCCCACTGAAGCCTTGAGGAAAACGCCATGAACAACAAATCCGTCATTGCCGCCTGCCTGTTTGCCGCCTTGAACATCTGCACGCTGTCGGCCCGCGCCGAAGCCGCTGCCACCCCGCAAACCTACACCTACGGCACCCACCGGGATATCCAGAAAGTGCTCTCGCTGAAACAGGACAACTCGGTGTCCTGCGGCATCGTCGAGGTACGCATGACCTACCTCGATTCGGCCGGTCAGACCCGCGTGCTCGATTACAGCAAATTTGCCGACGGCTGCAACAACGACAACTAAGTCATCACTCTTTATAGAAGGAAACAGCCATGAACAACGTATCGCGCTTTTTGACCGCCATCGCCTTCTCCCTGGCCGGCGTTGCCGCCCATGCCAACGCCGCGGTTGAACAGCATAGCTGCCACAGCAGCACCTGCTTCCAACTGACGCCGGTGGCCAAGCAGGGCAGCGATGGCTTGATTGCTGCGGACGGTTCCAGCCGCACGCCGCAGGGCCAGATGTTTGCCGAGAACGGCGCCAGCCGCACGCCGCAGAGCCATTGGCTGGACAGCCAGAACGTCTGAATGGCTTGTCACATTCATTGATCAAGGGTGACTCACTATGTACCTCATCGCATTCCTCGGCGGTCTGCTGACCGTGCTCAGCCCCTGCATCCTGCCGGTGGTGCCGTTTCTGTTTGCCGGCGCCCAACGCAGTCGCGCTTCGATATTGCTGACCTTAAGTGGCATGGCCCTGACCTTCGCGCTGATCTCAAGCCTCGCTGTGGTCAGTAGCGAGTGGGTGATCCAGGCCAGCAACAGCGGACGTTACGCCGCGCTGATCGTGATGAGCGTGTTCGCCCTGTCGCTGATCTCGGCGCGCATCGGCGACTGGCTGACACGACCGTTCGTGATGCTCGGCAACCGTCTCGACCCGGACACCCGGAAAAAGGCCGGGCCGATGGGTTCGATCATGCTCGGCGTGGCCACGGGGTTGTTGTGGGCACCCTGTGCCGGGCCGATTCTCGGGGTGATTCTCACCGGTGCCATGCTGCAAGGCGCCAACGCGCAGACCAGCCTGTTGCTGCTGGCCTACGGCGCTGGCAGTGCATTGTCGCTGGGCACGTTGATTTTCACCGGGCGCGGTTTGGTCAATCGCCTGAAACCGTCGATTCCGTTTACTGGCTGGTTGCGCCGAGGTGCCGGGATTGCGGTACTGGCGACGGCAGCGGTGATTGCTACCGGCTTCGACAAAACCTTACTGGCGAACACCTCCTCTGAGCGTGTGGCGATTGTCGAAAAAAGCGTTCTGGAAAACGTGCCGAAAGTGGTCGATTACTTCGTCAGCAAAGTCCGCGCAGACTCGCCGATGGAGGAGGGCAGAGGCGCGATGCCGTCACTGGGCGGCGCAGTGCAATGGCTGAACTCGCCCGAGCTGAGCGCTGAATCCCTGCGCGGCAAAGTGGTGCTGGTGGACTTCTGGACCTACGACTGCATCAACTGCCAGCACACCCTGCCGTACGTCAAAGACTGGGCGAAGAAATACGAGAAGGACGGTCTCGTGGTGATCGGCGTCCACACCCCGGAATACGGTTACGAACGGATCATCGACAACGTCAAGGAACAGGTGAAAAAACTCGGCATCACCTACCCGGTGGCCATCGACAACAACTACGCGATCTGGCGCAACTTCGATAATCAATACTGGCCCGCGCATTACCTGATCGACGCCAACGGGCAGGTGCGTTACAGCCACTTCGGCGAAGGTCGCTACGAAGCGCAGGAGCAGATGATCCAGCAGTTGCTGCAGGAGGCGAAGGCGCCGGCGGCCTGATCAGCAACACCAATGGCTCAGAGGTCGCGGACCATGAGCCATTGTTCGTTGTCCCAGGCGCGAAAACGCTCCAGGACTTGCCAGCCGCGCTTGGCGTAGTAGTCCTGCTTGTTCTGTGTGTGCAGATACAGGCGTGCAAAGCCGCAGCCTTTCGCCTCCTGACAAATCCCTTCAATCAAACGTTCCGCCAGCCCTTGCCCGCGTGCTTCAGGGCTGACGAACACGCAGGCCAGCCAAGGCCCGAGATCCGGGCGCAGGGCGAGGTCATCGCGTGCCAGCGCCGCGCCGCCGACCAGACGTTCACCGTCCATGGCGATCAGGCAGGACCAGTCACCATTGCCTTGGCCCAGGGCAAATTCACGCTGCCATTCGGCCAGTGGTTGGTCGACGTATTCGTAGGGAAATTGTTGGTGAATCCATTGGGCATAGTGGTCGCTGTGGTGCATGTGATGCGCGAGCCAATCAATTTTCAGTGACATCTGACGAATCCGTTCCAGAAGCGAGCGAGCATCAGAAACCAATCCCCCAACCTTGGCAATCCTCAAGGTGTTCCAGACGCTTTACAGATTTCCACCGCTCATCGGCAAACCCCTGGTTTTACAGGGTTGCCAGACGATTGGCAGGGACGCCGCGTGGTCTCGGCGCGATAGTGCGTGAGCAGGGTCACTGCCGGCCTTGCCCTATAACAAGAGCGCGAGGTTGCCATGCCTAAATTCGTGATTGAACGCGAGATTCCAGGGGCCGGGAAGCTGTCGGAAGCAGAACTCAAAGCCGTGTCGCACAAGTCCTGTGACGTATTGCGCGAACTCGGCCCAAAGGTGCAGTGGCTGCAAAGCTACGTCACCGCTGACAAGATCTATTGCGTGTACATCGCGCCTGACGAAGAGCAGGTGCGCGAACACGCCAGGCTCGGTGGATTCCCTGCCAACAGTGTGGCGCGGGTGATGACGGTCATTGACCCGACTACGGCCGAATAATCACTGATCCAATTTGTAGCGGAGCGCACTGTCATGAGTACCCCGATTGATCTGACTGCCTTGAAGGAACGCCAGAAAGTCGCGTGGGCCAGTGGCGACTACGCCGTGATCGGTACGACGTTGCAAATCGTCGGTGAAAACCTCGCCGAAGCCTGCGACCTGCGTTGCGACGAAGAGGTACTGGATGTCGCTGCCGGCAACGGTAATGCGACGCTGGCGGCGGCACGGCGCGGTTGTCTGGTCACCTCGACCGATTACGTCGCGGCATTGCTGGAGCGCGGGCAGGATCGGGCCCGGGCGGAGCATTTGGACGTGACGTTTCAAGTTGCCGATGCCGAGGCACTGCCGTTCGCTGATGAGAGTTACGACGCGGTGCTGTCGACCTTTGGCGTGATGTTCGCCCCGGATCAGGACAAGGCCGCTGCTGAACTCGGCCGGGTTTGTCGCCGTGGCGGTCGCATTGGTCTGGCCAACTGGACGCCGGAAGGTTTTGTTGGCCTGATGTTCAAGACCCTCGGCCGGCATCTGCCACCGCCTGCCGGCGCCCAGCCGCCCTCCAATTGGGGCTCCGATGCCTGGCTGCACAAGCATTTCGATGACCGTGATTTTCTGCTGCGCGTGACGCGGCGCGAGTTCAACTTTCGCTATCGCTCGGCCGCGCATTTCATCGATATTTTCCGCCATTGGTACGGGCCGGTGCACAAGGCCTTTGCGGCATTACCGCCGGAGAGCGGGCAGGCGCTGGAGAGTGATCTGGCGGATTTGCTCAATCGGTTGAATCGGGCGGGGGAAGGTTCGCTGGTGGTGCCGAGTGAGTATCTGGAGGTGGTGATCACCAAGCGCTGAATGAAGATCCCTGTAGGAGTGAGCCTGCTCGCGATAGCGGTCTGTCAGCTGAATATTTTTCGACTGATACACCGCTATCGCGAGCAGGCTCACTCCTACATTGGATGTGTGTTTGGCTCTGGGGTCTATTTCACCTGCGGCCGATCAAACCACTCCAGCGCCGTACGCCAGATGCAGATCCCCAGAAAGTACGCCGACATCAATAACCACAAGCCCATCACCAACGGGTTGATCACCGGGTGGTTGAGCACCAGCGACAGGCTGCACAGCAGCCAGATTGCCGTCACCGCAATGTTGATCGGCATGAACCGGCGTACGCGGAACGGGTGCAAAAACTTCATCCGCGTCACGGTCAACAGCGCCAGACCAATCACCGTCAGAAAAGTGATCCACGGCCCCGGCCCGATGATGTACAGGCACAGCGCGACGACATTCCACGCCGCCGGAAACCCGACAAAGTAGTTGTCCTTGCTCTTCATGTTGACATTGCAGAAGCAGAACAGCGACGACACCAGAATCAGCGACACGGTCAGCAGCAGGGTGTAGTCCGGCAGCGGAATGTAGCGATAGATGAACAATGCCGGAATGAATACATATGTCAGGTAATCGATCACCAGATCAAGGATCGAACCATCGAAGCTCGGCAGCACTGATTGCACGTTGACCTTGCGCGCCAGTGCGCCGTCGAGGCCGTCGACAATCAGCGCCACGCCCAGCCACATCAGACAATGGGTCGGCTGGTTTTCCAATAAGGCGAGGGTGGCCAGAAAGGCAGTGACCACGCCAGTCGCAGTAAAACCATGGGCGCCCCATGCTTTGAGCCTGGCGATGTGTACGGTCGATATCACGGGGGCGTTCTCCAGAAAGTGAAGCAAGCCGGGTATCACCCTTGAGTAGCAGGGCGCCGGCAAACCGGGTCGGGGTTGCAGCTATCGACCGGTCTGGCCGGGATAAGGTTCACCACTGATCAATCTTAGCTGGCCGGCGAAAAAATACGCGGGCGAAATCCGCCAGGCGCTTGAGTGTCAGCCAAACGGTGCTGGCGCTATGGCTTGAGGGGGCTATCGTTGCCAGACGCAGTCACTGTCAACGCTTGAGGATGACGTCATGAACACCAGCGATTTGCTTGAACAACTGCTGCGAGGCCAGGCCTCGGCAGGTCAACAATCTTCAGCGTCTGCCGGCGATGGTTTGGGTGGTTTAGGCGGGTTGCTGGGTGGCCTGCTCGGCGGCGCGGATTCCACCGGCACACGTGGTGGCTCTGCAGCCGGGGGGCTGGGCGGATTAGGTGGTTTGCTCGGTGGTTTGCTCGGCGGCGGTGCCGGTGGCGGTCTGGGCGGCGCATTGGGTGGGGCACTGGGTGGCGGTGGCAGCACGCAAAGCCGCTCCGGCGCGAGCAATTATGCGGCGCTGGCGTCGTTGGGCATGATGGCGTTCCAGGCGTATCAGGCCTGGCAACGCAGCCAGGCCAGTTCGGCACCGCAACAAACGCCGCAAACGGCTAACCTCCTTGCCGGCCCGGAAGTCGAGGAGCACAGCCATGCTGTGTTGCGCGCGTTGATTGCGGCGGCCAAGGCTGACGGTGAGATCGACGCCCGGGAACAACAGATGATCAGTGGGGAAATCAGCAAACACACCGACGACCCACTATTGCAGCAATGGTTTGAGGACGAAGTCTCGAAACCGCTGGACGCCAACGAAGTCGCGCAGGCGGCCAAAGGCGATCCGGCCATGGCCGCTGAGATGTATCTGGTCAGCGTGATCCTCGTGGATGACCAGCGGGACGCGGAGCGCAGTTATCTGGACGAGCTGGCAGCAGCCTTGCAGATCGACCCGAGTTTGCAGGTGCATCTGGAACAGCAGGCCAAAGGTCAGGCCTGAAAGCAACATCAAAAGATC
>NZ_AKJR01000216.1:0-5430 GCF_000282235.1 Pseudomonas sp. GM24
AGGGCTAGAGTGAGGGCAGCCCACCTGACACCCCTCACATATCAAGATTCACCCACCCCGGCTTCGCCACCTCCGGCGCCACTGCTTTCACCGTCTTGCCAGTGGCCAGCTCAACCCGCCGAGCCACCTCCGGATCATCGGCAAACGGCACCATGCTCGCCTCATCCAGACTGTCCGCTGTCTCCCGCCGCAAGCAGTACTCCACCGCCAGCCACAGAAACACCACGCCCAACGCATCAAAGAAAATCTCCATCACGAGCGGCTCCCTGCCTCAGGCGATCTGCGCTTCACTGTGCGCCAGTGCAACGTCGGCAACCCGCACCGTGCGCCACACGTTGTAAGCCATCAGCAACATCCCGGTGAGGAAGAACACCCCGCCGGCAAAGCGCACGATGAATCCCGGATGACTGGCCTGCAGCGCCTCGACGAACGAATAGGTCAGCGTGCCGTCCTCGTTGATCGCCCGCCACATCAGGCCCTGGGTGATGCCGTTGACCCACATCGAAGCGATGTACAACACCGTGCCAATCGTCGCCAGCCAGAAGTGCAGGTTGATCAGCGGCGTGCTGTACATCTGCTCGCGGCCGAACACTTTCGGCACCATGTGATAGGTCGCACCGAAGGTGATCATCGCCACCCAGCCCAAGGCGCCGGCGTGCACGTGGCCGATGGTCCAGTCGGTGTAGTGGGAGAGGGCGTTGACGGTTTTGATCGCCATCATTGGCCCCTCGAACGTCGACATGCCGTAGAACGCCAGCGACAACACCAGGAAGCGCAGAATCGGGTCGGTGCGCAACTTATGCCAGGCGCCGGACAAGGTCATCATGCCGTTGATCATCCCGCCCCAGCTCGGCGCGAGCAGGATCAGTGACATGGCCATGCCCAGCGACTGCGCCCAGTCCGGCAGTGCGGTGTAATGCAAATGGTGCGGGCCGGCCCAGATGTACAGGGTGATCAGCGCCCAGAAATGCACGATCGACAAGCGATACGAATACACCGGGCGATTGACCTGTTTCGGCACGAAGTAATACATCATCCCGAGGAACCCGGTGGTCAGGAAGAAACCCACCGCGTTGTGCCCGTACCACCACTGCACCATGGCGTCGGTAGCACCGGAATACACCGGATAGGACTTGAACCAGTCCACCGGAATCGACAGGTGATTGACCAGATGCAGCATGGCGATCACCAGAATGAACGCGCCGAAAAACCAGTTGCCGACGTAGATGTGCTTGGTCTTGCGCTGCACCACGGTAGTGAAAAACACCACGGCGTAGGCGACCCAGACCACGGCCATCCACACCGCGCCGGAGAATTCGATCTCGGCGTATTCCTTGGTGGTGGTGTAGCCCATTGGCAGGGTGATCAGCATGATCACAATCACCGATTGCCAGCCCCAGAAAGTGAACGCCGCGAGTTTGTCCGAATACAGCCGCACCTGGCAGGTCCGCTGCACCGCGTAGTAACTGGCGGCAAATTGCGCGCTGCCGGCGAAACCGAAAATCACCAGGCTGGTATGCAGCGGTCTTAGACGGCCGAAGGTGGTCCACGGCAGATCCAGATTCATCTCTGGCCACACCAGTTGCGAGGCGATCAAAACCCCCATCGCCATGCCCACCACACCCCAGAAAATTGTGGCAATGACGAATTGGCGGACGACCTTGTAGTTATAAGCCTGTCCGATTGTTGCTGTGCTCATGGTCAGTTCATCCACGGTTGCAAAGTCTTGCCAGGCCACCCGGTCTGGCATGAGCTGCACTGTAGAAACCCCGCCAGAAACAAAACAGGCTCAGGAATATTTGATTTGTGCGGATCAGATTGAAGGGCTGACTGCGGCGTTCTGCCGCGCCCTGATATGGTTTTTATCGCTTCAGGTGAATCTGTAACGTGCTGCGCTGTTCGGCCATAGTCTGGGAAAATCCTGTGGGAGCGAGCTTGCTCGCGAATGCGGTATGTCAGACAACCTATTCGTTGCCTGACACACCGCATTCGCGAGCAAGCTCGCTCCCACAGTTTTGATCCGTGATCAATCCTGATGAGGTGGCAGTTGCATGTATCAATACGATGATTACGACCGGGCGCTGGTGTTCGAGCGTGTTGCGCAGTTTCGCGATCAGGTCGAGCGCTTCATGGCCGGGGAATTGAGTGAAGAGGAGTTCCTGCCGCTGCGCCTGCAAAACGGCCTGTACCTGCAGAAGCACGCCTACATGCTGCGCGTGGCGATTCCCTACGGCACGTTGAGCGCCGAGCAGATGCGCACGCTGGCCAGCATCGCCAGCGATTACGATCGTGGTTACGGTCACTTCACCACGCGGCAGAACATGCAGTTCAACTGGATCGAACTCGCCGAGGTGCCGGACATTCTCGAGCGTCTGGCGCAGGTCAACATGCATGCGATCCAGACGTCCGGCAACTGCGTGCGCAACATCACCACCGAGGCCTTCGCCGGGGTCGCGGCTGACGAATTGATCGACCCGCGCCCGCTGGCCGAGATCCTGCGGCAGTGGTCGACGATCAACCCGGAATTCCTGTTTCTGCCGCGCAAATTCAAGATCGCCATCTGCTCGGCCAAACAGGATCGCGCCGCAATCATGATGCACGACATCGGTCTGTACCTTTACCCCGGTCGCGACGGGCAGATGCTCCTGCGAGTGATCGTCGGCGGTGGCCTGGGCCGCACGCCGATTCTCGGTTTGCAGATCCGCGAAGGCTTGCCGTGGCAGCATTTGCTGTCCTACGTCGAAGCGGTTCTGCGGGTGTACAACCGCCACGGCCGGCGCGACAACAAGTACAAGGCGCGGATCAAGATTCTGGTCAAGGCGCTGGGCATCGAGGCGTTCGCCAAGGAAGTCGAAGAGGAATGGCAACACCTCAAGGACGGCCCGGCGCAACTGACCGAGGCCGAATACCAACGGGTCGCCAGCGCCTTCGTGCCGCCGGTTTATCACACCTTGGCCGACACCGATCTGGACTTCGGCACGCGCCTGGCCGAAAGCCCGGCGTTCGCTCGTTGGGTCGCGCGCAATGTGCAGCCGCACAAAGTGCCGGGTTACACCAGCGTGGTGCTGTCGACCAAACCGGGCATGGCCTCGCCGCCGGGGGATGTCACCGGCGTGCAGATGCTCGCAGTCGCTGACTGGTCGCAGCGTTTCGGTTTCGGCGAGATTCGTATTGCCCACGAGCAGAACATCGTCCTGCCCGATGTACCGAAAACCGATCTCTATGCGCTTTGGCAACTGGCGTGCAAACACGATCTGGGCAGCGCCAACGTCGGCCTGCTGACCGACATTATTGCCTGCCCCGGCGGCGATTTCTGTGCCTTGGCCAACGCCAAATCGATCCCGATTGCCCAGGCGATTCAGGCACGCTTCGACAACCTCGATTACCTGCATGATCTGGGCGATATCAGCCTGAACATCTCCGGCTGCATGAACGCCTGCGGCCATCACCACATCGGCAATATCGGCATCCTCGGCGTCGATAAGAACGGCAGCGAGTGGTATCAGATCACCCTCGGCGGCGCGCAAGGCAAAAACAGCGCATTGGGCAAAGTCATCGGCCCGTCGTTCAGCGCCGCTGAAGTGCCGCAGGTGATCGAGCGGATCATTGGCACCTTTGTGCGCTATCGCGAGCACGAGGAATTGTTTGTCGACACCGTGGCAAGGATTGGCCTGGAGCCGTTCAAGGAGCGGGTCTATCCGAAAACGCTGGAGGCCGCGGTATGAACAATCTGTTGCGACTGGAGCAGGGCGTGGCACGGATAGTGACAGACGATCCGTGGACGTTGGTGCGTGAGCCATCGACGCCAAGGCCGGCAGGTTTGCTGATGTTGCCGCTGGCGCACTGGCTGGAGTCGCCGTCGACTCACGCGGTGTGGCTCGGCCCGGACGATGAGGTTGAAAGCCTGGTGCCGTGGTTGCGATCGTTGCCGCTGATCGCGCTGGACTTCCCGAGTTTTCGCGACGGCCGCGCTTACAGCCAGGCGTATCTGCTGCGCAGTCGTTTCGGCTGGGCAGGGGAGTTGCGCGCGATCGGCGACGTGTTGCGTGATCAGCTCAGCCACATGCGTCAGTGCGGATTCGATAGTTTTGCGGTGCGTGAGGACAAATCTGCCGAGGATGCGTTGAAAGGCTTGGCCGGGATGAGTGTGCTGTATGGGCGCTCAGTCATCGAACCGCGTCCGCTCTTTCGTCGGCGTTGACGGTTAAAAAAGATCGCAGCCTTCGGCAGCTCCTACATGAGGTCACTGTAGGAGCTGCCGAAGGCTGCGATCTTTTGATCTTGCTTCTGCCACCGGGGAAACCCCTACAACCCTCACTCGTTGGGCATTTTCCCTTGGGTCGATGCTGGCCTTTTGGTAGAGTCGCCGTCGCCAGCGGGTTTTCGGCTGGACGATGGAACCGAAGAAGGGAGTCTGATCAGTGAGTCCGGGCAAAAAAATCCTCGGCCTCACAGCGTTGCTTTTGATGGTGACGCTGTGGGCCAGTTACTTTTACGTATTCAAGGAAAACCGCAGCGGCCAGCTCGGCGGCGTCGGCGAAAGCACCGCGTGGTGCGGCACGCCACCGTCCACCGAAGCGGCGTTGCTGGGCAAGGACCAACTGACCTTGCGCGTCACCAACAACCTGCGCGGCGAGTTCATGCTCAGTGGCTCCCTTGTGGTTTCGGAACGCACCTTCAACCGTTACGACCTCAGCCGCAACGAACTGCGTTTGCGTCTGGAACCGTTGCAGTGGTCCTACGGCGTCACGCCGATCTTCCTTGAACAGGTCAAGGTGCAGCCGCTGAGCCGCAACCTGTCGGCCACCAACAAAAGCGCCTACGCCGAACTTGAACCACGGCCGATCGGTGTGCAGGGTCAGGTCACTGAATTCCCCTTCGACACTTATCGCTACGGCTACAAACCGGTGCTTTATTACCTCAAGGGCAGCGAGCGCATCGACCTGCGCTTCAAGAACATCACCACGCTGATGGAGATGTCCAATACCTTCACACCGATTCAAAAATACAACCGCGTCGACTACATCAACGAGAATAACTCGATGATCCGCGACAACGATTACAAGGCTTACGGCCCGCACGAATGCGCGTTTAGCGTCGAGCGCAAAGGTTCGTTCAAGGTTGTCGTGTTGTTGCTGCTGTTGGTGTTGTGCCTGCCGTTGCTGCTGGTGTTCTACCGTAACGAGCCGGGGATCGACTTCCTCGCCACGCTGTTGGGCGCCGCGATCGTGCGGGTATTGCTGATCGGGCCGGTGCAGGATTTTCAGCTGTACAACATTGATTTCCTGTTGGGCGCGGCGATTTTGTTGGTGGGCACGGTGTCGTTGATCAAGGCGATGCACATCAACAGTCGGCGGGAGATGGCTTTGCGCAGTGGTGAGACTTCATCCTGGTAAACGGTTGAACCTTGAAAAGCCCCTCACCCTAACC
>NZ_AKJR01000217.1:0-7242 GCF_000282235.1 Pseudomonas sp. GM24
ATTACAAGGTGACTGGAGTTCAGACGTGTGCTCTTCCGATCTCGATCTTTTGATCCTGCTTTTGTGAATCAAGATCAAAAGATCGCAGCCTGCGGCAGCTCCTACAGGGGTTCTGAGTACGACGGGCCACTAAGAGCATCCCCACCGTCCCCGATTCTGGGGAATGACGCCCTTTTCCCGCTGGCCAAAAACCTGACCCTTCTGCGCGTCAAGCCCTCTACCCCGGCCCTCTCCCGCCCATCCACTACACCTTGGCATGGAAGGTGTACAGGCCCTGTGCAACTGACCCATCCCCAAGGGGCAGGTACTTTGATAGAGGGATTAACTCATGCACCCTTTACTGTCCAAAACCGCGACTGTCCTGGTCGTGAGCGCATTGGCCCAGGGCATCGCCCAGGCCGCTTTGTTTGCTGTTGATCCGGGTCCGTACACGCCGTCCAACGGCGGTTTCGCCAGTTGGTATCAGGACTCACACGGTCGCACCCTGGATCTGTGCCTGTCCAAAGCGCTCAGCTCCCGAGTACCCAGCGCCCCCGGCGCGCCGTCTTACATGTGCTCGCTGCTGCCGACCCCCGGCGTGTTCGATGACGCGCAACCGATTGTCTTCCCGACAAACTTTCCCGACGAAGCGTTCTGGTTCACCGGCGAAACGGCCCTCGTCGACGCCGCACGGGGAATTGATCTGGGCTACGTCAGCGCCATCGAAGCCGCGTTCGCTGCCGAGGAACCGGTTGAAGGCGATCAAGTCAGCTTCGCCCGTATCCGTATTCGCGTCGATGTACCGACCGCCGGCACCTATGTCATCACCCACCCGTATGGGGTCGACGTGTTCAACATCGACACCCCCGGGCGGCGCGCGATCAACATGACTCGCGACATTGGTATCGGCACGCCGAAAACCTATGACGGCGCGCTCAAGGGTGACATCGGACCGTTCCTGCGCAGCGTCAACGGTCCCTACACCGAGACCAACCCGCTGACCGGTGCCGCCGAACAATTCGTCGGCGACCCGAACCTCAACGAGGCAGTCACCGGCAGCCCGTTCAACACTAACTACGTACGCATCGAAGGCCCTAACGGCCTCGATCTGCGGACGAACGTGTTCGCCGTTTCGGGCAAGTTGTCGACGGTGGTCCGGCCTACACCATTGATCACCCAGCGCAGCACTTACTCGCGTACTGCGGGAACCAGTGCGCCGGTCGCCCAGCAGGATGTGTTCGTCCTCGCGCCGCCAGCGCCAGGCACCGTCGCCGTTACCAGCAGCACCCCGGTGCTGAACATGACCGAAGCCAACAGCACCGGCAGCTGGTACGCGCAGTCCTCGGTCAACCCGACCTTGCCAACCACCTTGCAAGTGACCGCCGACAACCACCTGGCCATCGCCAGCAGCACGCCGACCACTCTGCCCATGACCCTGACCGACCTGGTGGTGATCCAGAGCGCGCAATACAGCCTGAGCTCCGGACAACTGACCGTGGTCGCCTCGACCAGTGACGAAACCTCGCCGCCGGTACTCACCGCCACCTCCGGCAGCGGCGCCGCCATCGGCGCGCTCGGTGGCGACGGCGCGGTGAAAACCCTGGCCACCGGGATCTCGCCGATACCGCCGGCCAAGGTTCGGGTGACGTCGTCCAACGGCGGCAGCGATACCGAAGAAGTGGTCATCGTGCAATGAACGCTCACATGCCCAGATCCGCATCAGGAGGCATCATGAACAAGTGGCCACGCTTTGCGCTCAACGCGCTCGGGCTCGCTCTCTCGCTGACCGGCAGTGCCTATGCGCAACTCGCCGCCGTCGACCCCGGCCCTTACACCTTCGCCACCGGGAAATTCCCGATGTGGTATCAGGACAACAATCTGCTGTCGATGGAACTGTGCCAGTCGCGCGCCGCCAGTTCGCGCGTTGCCGCGACCACACCGCCGGCCTACATGTGCATTCTCTTGGCCGAGCCAGGCATCTACGACGATGCCCAGCCGATGATTTTCCCAGACAACTGGCCGCCGGAAGCCTTCTGGTTCCTGGCCGAAACCACGATTGCCGACAACGCTGCCGGTTATGGTGTGGACGCTTATGTCGCCGGGATCGAAGCGGCATTCGCCTCGGAAAATCCGGCGGACGGTGATCAGCAAAGCTTTGCGCGGATTCGCATCCGGGTAAACGTACCCGTTGCCGGCACCTACACCATCACGCACCCGTATGGCGTCGAGACGGTCAATGTCACCGCACCCGGGCGCCGCGCGATCAACATCACCCGCGACATCGGCATCGGCGCACCGGGCAATTTCACCGGTGCCGTCAATGGCGCCATCGGACCGTTTTTGCGCAGCGTCAACGGCCCGTACACCGAAGTAAACCCGGACACCGGCGCCACGGAAACTTTCGTCGGCGACCCGAACCTCAACGAAGCGGTGACCGGCAGCCCGTTCAACACCAACTTCCTGCGCATCACCGGGCCTGCCGGAACGATCCAGTCGAACGTGTTCAGCCTGTCCGGCAAAGTGCTCGACAACCGTCAGCAAACCCAGGTTGAAATCGACCGCGCCACCTATCGCCGCACCGCCGCTGGCGTGCGCGCCGAAGTGTTTGCCAAGGCCAGTAACAGCTCGACCCTGTGCTTCCGTGAAACCGTGGCGCTGCTGCCTGGCCCACCGCAGACGCCGTGCCAGACCAGTCTGTTGGGCGACAACAATGGTCTGTTCTTCGGCCACCGCTTGGGCACTGGCGCGGTACCTCCGGTAGTCGTCGTGACCGCCACCAACCCCGCCGGCACCACGCGTCCGACGGCCGTATCAGCCAAGCTCACCGACGTGGTGAAAGTGCAGACCGCGCGCTACAACTGGGCCAACCACAGCCTGCTGATCGAGGCCACCTCAAGCGATGAAGTGGCGATCCCCGACATGGTTGCCCAGGGCTACGGGCGTCTGTCGAAAACCGGCACCCTGCAGCGCATCACCGTCGCCGACCTGACCCAGCCACCGGCCACCGTGACAGTGAAATCTGCCGCTGGCGGTGGAGACACCGAAGCAGTCGTCGTGGTCGGCAACGCGCCAGACACAGGTGAAAACCAAGCGCCAATCACCAACGCCGACAGCGGCAGCACCAGCTTCGGCGTGCCGATCACCCTCAGTCTATTGACCAACGACAGCGATCCTGATGGTGACAATCCGCTGGGCATCACCGCGTTGACTCAACCGGCCGCCGGCCAAGGCACCGTCGCGCTCAACGGCACCACATCGGTGGTCTACACGCCGCCAGCGGTAGTCAACGCGCCACTGACCACCACCTTCACCTACAAAGCGCAGGACGCCAAAGGCCTGGCCTCGGCCAATCCAGCCACCGTAACCATCACCGTCGCACCGAACCAGGCACCGACCGCCGTCGCGGACGCTGTCGCCACGCTCGGTGTGGCAATCCCGATCAACGTGCTGGCTAACGACACCGATCCGGAAGGTAACGTGCCACTGGCCGTCAACAGCCTGACCCAACCGGCCGCCGGCCGAGGCACGGTTAGCAGCAACGGCACGGTGATCACCTACACCCCACCGGCCACCGTGACCACGGCGTTCACCACGACCTTCACCTACATCGCCCGGGACGCCTTCGGTGCCCTGTCGACGCCGGCCACAGTCACGGTGCAAGTGTCGCCACGGCCAGCAGCGGAAACGTTCGCCGTCACCGCTTCAACGGTGCAGGCACGCTCTGGCGGACGCTTCAACTGGGACTTCACCGGCACCTCGTCAGTGACCACCGGCAACACCATCACCGTGCAGGTCACCACCCCTTCCGGGCTGGTCACCCTTGGCACCACCACGGTGCCGTTGACCGGACGCTGGCGGCTGACGCTGAACAACACGCTCGTGGTGCCATCGGCCAACCCGACCGCGACGATCCGCTCGTCCCAGGGCACCGTGCGCACGGTCTCGGTGACCACGCTCTAGGCCTGCGCCCCAGCCACTTGCGGGTGGCTGGGGCGTGCTTCGCAACCGGATAACGCCACACAGGATTTTCACCATGAACACGTCGACCGCCGCCCTGCTTTGCCTGCTCCTGCTGTGCAGCAGTGCAGGCGTGCGCGCCGACGACCTGATGGAAAACGACGACCTGGTTGCGACCAGCAGCGACCTCGGCGAACTGCCCCCACCCGTGGGTCAGCAAGCCCTGATCGACCAGCTCGGCCAGGCCAACGTCGCCCTGCTGCAACAGAACGGTCAGTCGCTGCTCGGGCAGATCGTGCAGTCGGGCAGCAATCAGGAGGCGTACATCCTGCAACAGGGCAGCGACCTGATGGCGCTGATCAACCAGAACGGTTCCGGCAACGCCGCCTCGATCACTCAGAACGGCAGCCACAACCGCGCGCAGATTTCGCAAAACGGCAACAACAACGACGCCAGCATCGAGCAGGCCGGCGCGGGGCTGCAAAGCGCCGTGACCCAGTCGGGCAACGGCATGAGCGTTTCGGTCAAGCAATATCGCTAAGCACTGCAATCATCGGAGAGTTCATCATGTTCAAACTGACGCCCCTCACCGCCGCCATCCTGGTCATGATCAGTGCCCAGGCCATGGCCGACGACAGCCTGTCCAACCAGAGCCAGGTCGGTACCGCCAACATCGCGGATGTGAAACAGACCCAAGCTCCATTCAGCACCGCCACCCAGACCCAACTGGGCCAGGGCAACGACGCCGCCGCCGTGCAAGACCACGCCAGCAGCGTGATCACCCAGGACGCGGTCGGCGACTACAACGCCGCTTACGCCGAACAGCTTTACGAAGACAACGCCACCATCACCCAGCAACAAGTCGGCGCCTTCAACACCGCCCACGCCAGCCAGTCGCTGGGCTTCGGCGCACCGAACAGCGCCCTGCAACAGCAGCAAGGCACTGGCAACTTCTCGTTCATCTATCAGGATTCGCAAAACGGCAGCGAAGGCAAAACCTTCCAGTTCGGCGACAGCAACGAAGCCAACATCGAGCAACTCTATGAAGGCACCGGCAACAGTTCAGTGATCACCCAGTACGGCACCGCCAACTACGGCACCGCCGAACAAGTGCTGCACAACGGCGGCCAGATCGGCATCAACCAGGCCGGCGAAGGCAACTACGCCTACGGCGACCAGCGCAATGGCACTGGCGGCAACATCACCATCAACCAGTTCGGCAACCTCAACGGCACGGAAATCTGGCAGGACGCGCAACTGGCCAGCCAAGCCACCGTCAACCAATACGGCGACAGCAACGAAACCGTGGTCGACCAAAGCTTCGGCGAAAACAACAGCGCCGCTGTCACCCAGGTCGGCAACAGCAACGCGATCTACGCCGACCAGTTCGAATCGGTCAACTCGACACTGGCGCTGTATCAGGTCGGTAACGGCAACGTGCACTTCACCTACCAGAACGGCGACAGCCACGTGCTCAACGCCACCTCCGTGGGCAACGACAACAAGGTCTACGCCAGCAACTGGAAAGGCCCACAATCCGGTGGCCAGTTCGGCAGCGGCCAGCGTGCGACTGTGACTCAGGCGGGGAATGGCAACATCGCCAGCTTCACTCAGGATGGCGTCGGGCAAGTCATGACCACGCATCAGACTGGCACGGGTAACAAGACCACGGTCAGTCAGGCTGAGTCGTATAACGAGCTGTATTTTGATCAGAATGGTAGCGACAACATTTTGATATCGGATCAGCGCGGGACAGGGAACCTGGTGCAGGGTTCGTCGAATGGCACCGGCAACAGTGCTGAGTTCGATCAATCCGGGACTGGCAACCAGGCGTATACCGCGCAGCTGTATGGCAGTGACAACATGATCACGGTTAAACAGGCGGATACCATGAACGTGGCGTATGTGACCCAGGGCGGGACGGGGAACATTGCCAATGTCGATCAGAGTGGGGTGACGCAGACCGCGAATATCCAGCAGTTTGGGTCGGCTAACCAGGCGACGGTTTTGCAGCAGTAGGGGTTGGGTGTTGATGGGCCGCGATTCTCTGGTGAGGGGGGTCGCGGTTTTTTTTGGCCTATGCAGGAGCTGCCAAAGGCTGCGATCTTTTGATTTTGCTATTGGAGATCAGAAGATCGCAGCCTTCGGCAGCTCATAGTCGATCAATCTGGCATTGAACGAATAATGTCGGCCAGATCATCCTTGGTTAATTCATTGGCCTTAATGGCGGCAGCGGTATCTTTTTTGGAAAGCGGAAAACGCATGAAAACTTCTTTCAAAGTATCCGCATCCACATTTGCCAGCCAGAGTGGATCAATAAAAGAACCACCATACTCAGGCTTCATGGGCACTTCTTCGTGAGCAATCGCGCCTTTATGATTCAGATACACCACATAACGATCGTGACCTTCAGGAAAGCTTTTATCGTGGTAGAGCGTAGTGCCCAGAGGCAGGACATAGAAATTATCGTCGCCATTTGGACCTTCGATAAGCAACGGTTCTTTAGTTTTGATCATTTTCATATCGTTTCGATTTGAATGACCGTCAATTACGATTGAAGCCAACAACACCCCATTCACAGATAGAACTGCCGCCAGCCACAGACTGACTCGCCCGTTTGTAAAAAATTTCCCTATCATTTTCGCCTCGGTATTCCCTTCGAGTGTGGCTAGTGAATCAACGAACATCTAACTCTTGCAGTGTACCGGCGACTCCCTCTATCCGGGTGGGATTGATCTACCCACAGGCCTCGAGTCTTCTTCGCGCAACGCCTCTTGAACCTCATGCCTGATTCGTCGTTCCGCCCTTCATCTGTGCCATTACCTGCTCATTCGGAATGCTGGGGCGGGGATCTTCGAGCGACTTCCGGACTTTGGCACGGAGCCAACGGTCCTAGCTGGCGGCCTGTTCTTCGCTTTCGAAATCTTGAACGGTTGTGGAAAACAGTGGATCCATGGTGCCTCCGGACCGAGGGTAAAATCCTGTCCCTGTTCTTGATCGTTCCCACGCTCTGCGTGGGAATGCCTCTCGGGACGCTCCGCGTTCCAACTCGCGAATTTGACGCAGAGCCCGAATTTGACGCAGAGCGTCAAAGGCTGCAAGCGTCAAAGGCTGCATTCCCACGCAGAGCGTGGGAATGATCAATCAGCCATCCTTCAGCTCGACGTGATCGAGGGCTTGATTCACCGCCAGTTCGCCCAGCATGACGACTTGTGCGATGCCCAGTGCGGTTTTGCGCTGTGAGGTTTCCAGCGAGGCGGCGAAGTTGATGAGCATTTCGCTGGCCGAGCCGAGGGTTTCGCTGGC